>JAXDOS010000196.1:0-14753 GCA_034668785.1 Alphaproteobacteria bacterium | reverse complement strand
AATTCATTGTGCGCGCTTGGTATCACGGCAGCGGCGCGCGCCCCCAAGCGACGAAGCCGTCGTTGCGAAAGCCTGTTTCCGCTTTGCCGTATCGTAGGGGCGATCCATCCCTTCCGATCACGCATCCACCGGCTGAGGTCAATACGGCTTGTCCGGCCGCGGTATCCCATTCCATGGTAGGCGCAAGCCGGGGAGAAATGTCACTGTCCCCTTGGGCAATCATGCAAAATTTCAGCGACGAGCCGGCGGGCTTCCGCGCGGCGATCGGCAGCCGCCCCAGCAGGGCCTCGGATTCGTCATCCAGATGCGACCGGCTCGCCACCGCGCATAAACCTTCTGGCGGATAGGGCCGCGTCCTCAACGCATCCATGGAATCGAGCGCCGGCACCGCCTCGCCGGGGCGAAGCTCGACCCGGAACGCCCCCTCTCCGCCCAGATAAAGGCAATCCAAGGCGGGCGCATAGACGCAGCCGACAGTTGGTTCGCCGCCCTCGATCAGAGCGATGTTGACGGTGAATTCATGACTGCCGGTCATGAATTCGCGCGTGCCGTCGAGCGGATCGACGAGAAAAAAACGACTAGGCATCGGCCCTGTGCCCGCGGCGAAGGACTCCTCCGCCAGGATCGGCACATCCGGCATCAGTTCGAAAAGCCCCGACCGGATCACGCGCTCCGCGGCTGTATCCGCCTCCGTCACCGGCGATCCATCTGCCTTCGCCACCGCACGCAATGCTGGCGAATAGATCGACATGATCACCCGGCCAGCCTCTGACGCCATGGCGCCGAAGCGCCAAGCGAGATCGTTCCTGGCCTGGGCATTGGTGGCTGAGTGGATCACGATTTTATAACTGCCATGTCGCCCCGGTAGGGAACCGATATTCGAGTGGACAATAGCACTGTCGACGACAGCTACCGGCCCTACAACCTGGTAATTGCGCCGCAACCCTGGGGCTGTCCGCAGCCTCAGAAGGCCTCCCGCAGACTACAACCATCGTTGCCTTGCCCCCGTCGATAGCCACGATACTATGCCCAGCGAAATCCGGCGGCGTATACGACCGCGATGGCAATGGGGGGCTTATCTATGAGAATTCCGTCAGTTAGATGGATGGTCTTTGCGGCTTTGTTGGCAATTCTGCCGGCGTTACCCGCCAGCGCCGATTTCAACGACAAAAAGCCGATCAGCTACACGGTCGATGGCGCCACGGCGCAGGGCTATTTCAAGGTGGTGGCCGAGGCCATCAACGGCCTGATGCGCGAGGTCTATCCGGGCTCGGATGCGACCTATAAGCCCGGCAGCCCAGCGGGCGGGCTTCAAGCGATTGCCAAGGGCCAGTCGGATTTCATCTTTACCGGCGGCGCGCCCGAAATCGCCTATGCGCTCGAAGGCAAGGCCCCATTCACCGAGTCTCTCAAGGGCAAATTCAGCTTTGTCATGCTGATCCACAACGACCTGGTCGTGCATAATATCATGACCAAAGATTGGGCTGATAAGAACGGGGTCACTTCTTTCGCGGACATCGCAGCAAAGAAGCCGCAGATGCGGCTTGCGATCAATCAGCCGGCCAATCTTCAATCGACGCTGGGTATGTCGATCGCCATCTTCGATGCCTTCGGAACCAACGAAAACGAGTTGACCAAGGGCGGCAGCATTCTGCGCGGCAACTCCAATTCCGGCATGGACGCGCTGCGCGACGGCAAGATCGATGTCTTCATCAACGGCAATTTCGTCCCCGCTGCCGACGTCATCGATGTCTCTCATGGCCGGCCGCTGCTCTGGATTTCGGGCGACGCCACCAAGATGAAAGCCGCGGCGGACAAATGGGGATACAGCACCTATACGGTGCCGAAGAGCGCCTATCCCTTCCTGGCCAAGGACGAAAACACGATCACGCTGTGGACCGCGATGCTGGCCGGTTCTCACGTCTCCGAGGAAACCGTCTACAAATTCATGAAGGCGCTGAACGACAACAAGGATCGTGTCAGGTCAATTCATCCGTCGCTGGCGCAATTCTCCGCGGAAACCATCTCGCGCAATCCGACCCAAGTTCCGCTGCATCCCGGTGCCGCTCGTTTCTATCGCGAAGTTGGCGTGCTGAAGTAAATTTGGGACGTTAGATGGCGGCCCAAGTTAAGGCAGCCATTCGTTTGGGGGCGGGATGAGTGAAGTCAGCATCAGGGCATGGCGCGCATCCATGAGCCGCGTGTCCGACGCGATCGGCGAGACGCGACGGGTGCGGCCCACTGGTGTTGTCGCCGTGGTAATCGCGACCTTTTCCGTCCTGGCGGTATTCCTCATCAGTTGGCTGGCGCTGTTCGGCGTTGCCACCCAACATCTCCAGATCGCGCTCTTTCTGGTTCTGCTCTTTCCAATCGCTTTTCTGACGACCACCGCAAGCACGCGGCTCGATCGGCTGACGCCGATTGATTACCTATTCGCAATTGCGTCCTTTGCCGCTGCCGTTTGGTTCGCGGTGAACGAGCCCCGTTATGCCAACTGGATGAGCGGGTTCGCGCTGCCGTCGCTTGGCGACACCATTGCCGGCATAACTGTGCTCGTACTGTCGATCGAACTGTGCCGCCGCGCGGTCGGCACCGGGTTGACCGCCATTCTTTTCATGCTGCTGGCCTATGTCGCATTCGGGCAGTATCTGACCGGCGGTTTTCGCCATTCCGGCGTTACCTTCGATTACTTCCTGGAAATGCAGGTGATCGGCATCGACGGCCTCTTCGGCTCGCCGCTCTATGTCGCCGCGAGCTACGCCTTCCTCTTCGTTTTATTCGGGAATTTTTATGTCATCAGCGGCGGTGGAAAATTGTTCTTCGACGTCGCCGCAGCCGCAACCGGGCGCATGGTGGGCGGTCCGGCCAAGGCCTGCGTGGTTTCAAGCGGCCTCTACGGCATGATCTCCGGCAGTCCCGTGGCCGACGTGGCGACCACGGGGCCGGTCACCATTCCGGTCATGAAACGGATCGGCATTTCCGCCGAGCGCGCCGGTGCCATCGAAGCGGCCGCCTCGACAGGCGGCGCGATGATGCCGCCGGTAATGGGCGCGGTAGCCTTCATCATGTCGAACTTCACCGGCATTCCTTACTACCTCATCTGCCAATACGCCGCGCTGCCTGCGCTCGGATATTACCTTGGCGTCTTCGCGCTCGTGCATTTCGAAGCGGTGCGACTGAACCTCGGCCGGGTGCCGGAGGAGCAGATCGTCGGCCTGAAAGTAGCACTGGTGACTAATTGGCCGCGCGTCGTTCCCATCGTCGTGCTGATTTGGCTGCTAATCGAAGGATTCTCGCCTGCCTATATCGCCGCGGGCTCAGCCGTGTCGGTCGTGGTGTCGAGCTGGTTCTCGCGCGAGGACCGCATCGGCCCGCGCCGCTTCATGGAAGCCAGCATCGAAACCTGTCACAGCATGGTGCCGCTGATGGCGGCAGTTGCCGCAGCGGGCATCATTATCGGCTCGATCGAACTAACCGGCCTAGCGGGCAAATTCACGCTGCTGCTGTTTACACTTTCCGGCGGCTACCTGCTGTCGTCGCTGTTTCTCGCGGGAGTTATCCTGGTTCTGCTCGGCATGGGAATGCCGACGGTGGGCGTCTACATCATGGGGATTGCGTTGCTGGCTCCGATCTTCATCGGCAAGTTTGGGCTGCCGGTGATGGATGTTCACATGTTCATCCTGTTCTATTCCTGCATGTCAGCGATCACACCGCCTGTCGCCGTGGCGGCCTTTGCCGCCGGCGCAATCGCAGGCGCTAATCCGTTCAAGCTGGCGCCATACGCTTGCAAACTCGCCGTCGGCGGCTTCGTGCTGCCTTTCTTCTTCCTGTTCAACAACGGCATCCTGCTGCAAGGAAGCCTGTTGAAGATCGTGTCCGATACGGCGATTGGCGCGGCGCTAGTGCTGTCGTCTTCGGTAGCGCTGCACGGCTATGTGCGCCGCCGTTCCATACCGCTGCCGCTGCGCGGGGCTTTTGTGCTGGCGGCGCTGTGCATGGGCCTGCCGCAGCCGCTCCTACAATATGCCGCGCTTGCCGCCGCGGGCGGGCTGTTCTTCTTCCTGCTACGCCGAACAGAGGCTGAGCCCGCTTTGGCGCGGTAATCGCGGGATTAGACCGGCTTTTCACCTTTGATCGTCACCCGCCGCAAGAGGCGCCGTTCCTCGGCGCTGAAATCGGTGCGGGCATGGAGCGTGCAGCGGTTGTCCCACATCAAGATGTCGCCCGGGCGCCAGACATGAGCATAGATGAATTCCGGACGCTCGAGCTGGTCGAACAGGATATTTAGCAATTCATCGCTCTCTTCCGGCGGCAAACCTTCAATCCGCCGCGTCATCAGCCGATTGACGTAGAGCGACTTGCGGCCGGTGGCCGGATGCGTGCGCACCACCGGATGCGCGTAGGAGGGTGCGTCAGACGCCACGTCGCCGCCGCGCTTGGTGGCCGCGGAGTCGTAATCATAGGCGTTGATCGCCTTGCGGCCTTCGATCCGCTTTTTCACCGACTCCGGCAAGGTTTCATAGGCCTTGTAGGCGTTAGCGAAGAGCGTGTCGCCGCCCTTGCTCGGGATTTCGATGGCGTAGAGCAGCGAGCCGGTCGCCGGCCGCTCCTGATGGCATTGATCGGAATGAAACTGCATCTCGCCGTCAGGCAACGCGCCGATCTGCTTGCCATCTTCACGGATATTGGAAATCAGCATCACCGCCGGATGGCTGCGCACGAACTGCTTGGTGTGGATCGTCGAGAGCGGCCCGAAGCGCTCGGCGAAACGGACTTGATCTTCCTCTGTCAGTTTCTGGTCGCGCAGCAGGATGACCAAATTCTGATGCCAGATATCCTGGATTTGCGCGAACAGGCTATCGCTCATCTCCTCGCGCAGATCGACGCCGAGAATCTCCGCGCCAATCGCCGGAGACAACGGCCGAGTCCGCAAGGTCGGTGAAGAGGCTTTCGCAGGTGCGGCAGAGGCTAACTGGTTCGCTTCCATCCCAGGAACTCCATTTTAGTTTTTGTGCGCTTTACCGGAGTATATCCGCAACCGGCCGCCGATCAAAAGCAACCAGACACTGTCATCGCAGCGCACACCTGCGCTCAGTGCATGAACTTGCCGCCGTCCACCACCAGCGTCTGCCCGGTCATGAAGTCGCTGGCGTCCGAGAGCAGGAACATCACTGTTCCCACGAGGTCTTCCGGATATTGCGCGCGAGCGAAAGCGCGTTGCTGGTCATAGCCGGACGCGAGATAGCCGCTCTGTGAGGTGGCGATCTGCGTTTCGCTGAGCGTGAGGCCGGGAGCCACCACGTTGACGCCGATGTTGTCGGCGCCGACTTCACGCGCCAGCGCCCGGGTGAAGCCGATCACGCCGGCTTTGGCGGTGGTGTAATGCAGCCGGTTGGGCGTCCCCTCGAAGACGCGGGTCGAGGTGATGTTGACGATTTTGCCCTTGCCCTGATTTTTCATCTGCGGCGCGACCGCGCGGCAGCAGAGGAACAAGCCGCGCAAATCGACCGCCATGACGCGATCCCATTCCTCCGCAGGGATTTCGAGCCAAGAGCGGCGGGGAAGCGAACTCATCAGCGAGGCGTTGTTGATGAGCGCGTCGATGCGTCCGAAGCGCTCGATCACGGCCGCCGCCAGATTCTGCGTCGCCCTTTCATTGGAAATGTCCGTCGCGACGGAAAGCGCCTCGCCGCCCTGCTCCCGCAGCTTCGCGGCAAGCTTTTCACCCGCGTCAGCGGCAATATCCGCGATGACGACGCGCATACCCGCGGCGGATAGTTGTTCGGAATAGATTCGGCCGATGCCGACCGCGCCGCCTGTGATAATGACGACACGTCCACGCAGATCGAACAACTGCCTATCTCCGCCGCTTGTCATCAGGTCCTCTTACAGCATTCCGATGAGTGCAAATCTTACGCCTCGTGCGCGTACCGCCACTGAACTGCTTGCTTATCGAGTTTGCGCGACCGAGCCAATTATGGTGTGGCGTCCCCGGCATGACTCGAACATGCGACCCTTGGTTTAGGAAACCAATGCTCTATCCGGCTGAGCTACGGGGACTTTTAGCCACTACTTTGTAACATAGGCCGCCAGCATTTCAGCTATAGCCTCGTAACGTCTTCCATTGAAGACCTGCTTCTCTATCCGCTAGCTACGAGGCCATTCGGAGCGATGTAGCATAAGACTATGTCGCATGCATCCAGGGCCTTGTTCCGTGCAATCCCCGCCTCTAAGCTGTGACGCTACTGCAACAACAGCGTTAATCCGCGACACAAGACGGATCACCGTCGCTCACCGCGACGGCAACATAGGGGGGAGAGCAATGCAATATCTTATGAAACGCTTGGGCTCTAACACGCTGATTTGCGCTGGCCTTACCGCCTTGATCTGGAACACGACGCCCGCGGCGGCGTGGGAACGCACCAAGGCGGAGGTTTTCGCGGTGTTGCCCGACGGATCAACCGGATCGGAAGGCATCGCTGTGGGCTCAGACGGCAACGTCTATGTCACAACCTTCGGGTTCAACAGCCAAGGAGCGGTCGCCGGAGCGGGCCAACTTTATGTCTACAACGACAATGGCAAGCTGCAGCGGCACGTCAGCATCGCCGGGTCGACTTCTCATTTGCTCGGGATGGCATTTCATCCCAGCACGCACGTGTTGTTGGTGATCGACTTCGGCGCGGCCAAAGTTCTCGCCGTGGACCCCGTGACCGGTACGTCATCGGTGTTCATGACGGTTACCGGCGGCGCCGGCCTCAATGCATTGACGTTCGATAGCTCTGGCAACGTCTATGTGTCGGATTCTTTCCAAGGCATCATCTGGAAGACCGGAGCGAGCGGCGGCGCCGGGACCGCCTGGGTGACCAATCCGCTACTGACCACTACGGGCGTGCCTCCATTTGGCGCGAACGGGCTGGGCTTCAACAAGGCGGGCAATGCCCTATTCGTCGCCAACACCGGCAACGATACCATTGTTCGAATTCCGGTCACTGCTGGAACTCCCGGAGCGCCACAGGTCTTCGTCAACAGCATCAACGGCGCCGATGGTTTGATCCTTGACCAGCAGGACAACATCTGGGTAGCGGCAAACCAGGCCGACGAGATCGTCGTCCTTGATCCGACCGGAAAAGTTATCGCCAAGCTCGGCGACTTCGACGGGCTGACTAAGAACGGTACCGCCCGTGGTTTGTTGTTTCCGGCAAGCCCGGCATTCAGCCGCGATGGCCGCACGCTCTACGTCACCAATCTGGAGCTTGATCTACGGCTGTTCGGAGCGGCACAAGCCGCGGATTCGCAATGGGTCGCAAACGTCAAACACTTTACCATTTCGAAAATCCGCGCTGGTATTCCGTCGTTGTCCGATGACGACGACGGCCACGACGGCCACTGAGTGTCGAACGGCGCTGTAGCGAACAACTGATCCTTAGGCGGGATTTGCGGTAAGCCGCCGCAGTCCCGCCCCGATTTCAGCTTTTGTTGATGCCATGGGCGGGCGGGTTTCCTGTATCGCGGTCGGACTGCTCGCGGCTGCGACTGCGAGCGCGCTGGCGCAGGCGCAAAAGTCTGATCCCGTCGCTGCTTGCCATTCCAAGGCGGTTGGCAGCGGCAAGGTTGCCAGGATTATCGACGGCCGCAGTTTCGTCCTCGATGACGGACGGGAAATCCGTTTGGCGTCCATTGAGATTCCGCCTCTGCCGGGTTCTGGCAATGAACCGCGGGCTGCGGCCGGTTTGGCCGCCAAAGCGGCGCTAGAATCCATCCTAGCGGATCGTACCGTCACACTACATCAGCAGCAGCGCGGCGCGACCGATCGCTACGGCCGCCTGCTCGCCGATGTCTACGTGAGCGGCGACGCGCCCGAGCGGTCGGTTGCTGGCGAATTGCTGGCAAGAGGTTATGCCCGTGTTGCTATCCAGGCAGGCCATGCGGCCTGTAGCGCCGAACTTCTGTTGCAAGAACGAGCGGCGCGCGCGGCCAAACTTGGTCTCTGGACCGATCCGTATTATGCCTTGCGCAGGGCCGATAACGTGACGGAGCTTTTGGCCGAGCGCGGCCGCTTCACGGTGGCCGAAGGCAAGGTCGTTTCCGTCCGCGAGAGCGGCGGCGTCATCTATGTTAATTTCGGGCGAGTGTGGTCGCGTAATCTTACTGTGACAATTTCGAAGCGCAATGAGCGCGTCTTCACGGCCGCGGGTATCGAGCCGAAAAAGCTGGAAGGCCGCCGCCTTCGGGTGCGCGGCTGGATCGAGGAACGCAACGGCCCCCGCATCGAGGCCGCCCGTCCGGAGCAAATCGAGATCGCGGATGCGGACTGACCAAGCGGAAATGCTCTCGTGAGCGCGCCATCACAACCCACTAAAATCTGGGGTACGGGCCGGTGGCCAGCGCTTCCACTTGCGCTATTGCTGAGTGCGTGGCTCGCGGGCTGTTCGGGCCTCGATCACCTGTCCCCCACCGTGCAGTCAAACGAGCCATCTAGGCAGGCGGAAGTGCCACCGGATGCGCAGCGTGAGCATCAGCGCATTCTCGCCGCCTATGGCGGCGCCTACGACGATCCGCGCCTCGAAACCGCCATCGGGCAGACGGTCGACCGGCTGGTCGCCGCATCGGAGCGGCCGGATATGCGCTATCGCGTCACTATCCTCAATTCTTCCGCCGTCAACGCCTTCGCCCTGCCGAGCGGCCAGCTTTATGTGACCCGCGGGCTTATCGCGCTGGCCAACGATACCTCGGAACTTGCCTCGGTGCTCTCCCACGAAATGGCGCATGTGATCGCGCGCCATGCCGCGATCCGCGAAGATCAGGCGCGGCGGGTGGCGTTGGTCGACAGCGTGGTCAACCAAGTGCTGAGCGATCCGCAGACTGGCGCGCTGGCGCTGGCCAAATCGAAAATCGCGCTGGCGAGCTTCTCGCGGTCGCAGGAATTTGAAGCTGACGGTATTGGCGTCGCCATTTCCGCGCGTGCCGGATTCGATCCCTATGGTGCCGAGCGCTTCCTCACCTCCATGGGCCGCAACATCGAGTTGAAGTCCTCAGGTGGCTCCGCCAACGACCCGCATCTTCTCGACTTCCTCTCTTCGCATCCGGGCACGCCCGACCGGGTGAAGAATGCTGTCACTAGCGCCCGGCAATACAGCGCGCCCGGCGCCGGCAAGCGCGACAAGGCCGAATATCTCGCCGGCATCGATGGCTTGGTGTTCGGCGACGATCCGAGCGAGGGTTTTGTGCGCGGTCGGCGTTATCTGCATCCGAAGCTCGGCCTCACCTTCATGGCTCCGGAAGGCTTTGTGCTCGACAACACCGCCGAGGCCGTACTCGGCATCAAGGAGGGGGGCGGTCAGGCGCTGCGGCTCGACGTCGTCAAGGTGCCGGTCGAGCAGACGCTGGCGGCCTACCTGGCTTCGGGGTGGATGGAGAATGTGGACAAAAGCTCAGTGGAGAATGTGACCATCAGCGGCTTTCCCGCCGCCACCGCAACTGCCAAAGGTGAGCAATGGACATTCCGGCTCTATGCGGTGCGTTTCGGCAGCGAGGTCTATCGCTTTATCTTCGCCACCAAGCAAAAGACCGCGCAAACCGAGCGGGCGTTCCGCGAATCCATCGCCAGTTTTCGTCGCATGACGCTAGCGGAAATCGCCGCGGCGAAACCGCTGCATATCAAGGTGGTCACCGTGACGCCCAGCGATACGCCGGAGCGGCTGGCGAGCCGTATGGCAGCGGTCGAACATCCGCTTGAACGCTTCCGCGTGCTCAATGGCCTTTCCGCCGGTCAGTCACTGAAGCCCGGCGATCAGGTCAAGATCGTCGTAGAGGAATAGCCTGCGCTTCGTTACGCCCTACACCACAGCGGCGCGAAGCAAAGAGCCTCTCGCGAGGCTCCCTGCTTCAACGCTGCGGTTGTTACGGACGTGCCGGTGCCGAGCCAGTGGTCGACGGAGCCGGCGTCGCCGGGGTCGATTGGGCAGCAGGGGCGTTGTTTTGGTTGGACGCGGTCTGCGAATTCATATTGCCGCTGAAGGCGTAGAATGCGCCGATCAGCAGCGCCAGCGCGATCAGCGAACCCACGATCCAACCAACCGAGGAGCCATCGCCCCGATTCCGGTGGCCTGTGCGATTCATCTGGTTCCGTTCGTACTCGGACATTGTTCGTTCTCCTGAAAGTTGGTGATGTAATGCCAACGAAACAGGCAATGGCGGGTTCCGATGCGAACGAGGAGAATCTCGTGTGTGCTACCGACCGACGGGAAAAGGATTCGGCCTATTCCGCGGCGGTAATTCCCGCGTCCTTCACCACCTTCTGCCACTTCACTACGTCGCTGGCGATAAACTGCGTGAAGGCGGCCGGCGTTCCGCCCACCGTGGTCAGCCCTTGCTTGGCCAAGGCTTCGATGATCTTGGAGTCGCGCAGGATTTCGTTGACGACGGTGTTATAGCGCGTAACGATTTCAGACGCGGTGCCTTGCGGCGCCAGCAATCCGTACCAGAGATTGACCTCGAAGCCGGAGAGGCCCTGCTCATCCAGCGTCGGGACGTCGGGCGCGACTTTCGACCGCTGCAGACTGGCGATACCGAGCAGCCGCACTTGATTGGTTTGCGCCAATGGCAGCGCCACATGCACGGCGACGAATCCCGCCTTCACATGGCCGCCGAGCAGGTCAGACATGGCGCCCGCCGATCCGCGATAGGGGATATGCCGGACGTCCACATGCGCGGTGAGCTTGAACAGCTCCATGGCGAGATGATGCGGCGTGCCGACGCCCGGCGAGCCGTAATCGATCTGGTCCGGCCGCGCCTGGGCGTATTCGATGAACTCCTTCATCGTCGCCGCCGGCAGCGACGGATGCACCGCCAGCGCCAGCACGCCGACCGCGGGCTCGATGATCGGCACGAAACTTTTCACCGGGTCGTAGGGAACGTCCTTGAGCAGGCTGATATTGGCGGTGAACGGATTGCTGGTCATCAGCAGGGTGTGGCCGTCCGGCGCGGCGCGGGCAACAAACTGGGTGCCGATATTGCCGCTGGCGCCCGGCTTGTTCTCGACCACGACCGGCTGGTTCCAGCGCTTCTGGATCTCATCGCCGATGGTGCGCGCCAGGATGTCCGGGCCAGTGCCTGGCGTGAACGGCGCGACGATGGTGATAGCGCGGCCCGGCTGTTGCGCGGCGGCGCCGAGCGGGAGGACTGCCGCCACGGCGAGTCCATACCGCAACATCCATCCGGTCATGGTTTGGAATTTCATGGCGTTTCCTATTCGTTTTTTCCGATTTCCGGAATGCTACCGCGCAGCCGCGCCCCGCGCAAAACAACTTTCTTCCCTCCTCCATCGGGAGAAGGCGGACGCAAGTTGAAACGCCTGAAATTAGGATAGATGATTCAATCGATTAGGGGCATGTGCCTATTCGGGCGGCATCTCTTCTTTCATTCTCGGATCAGGAACAAGACGCTGCGCTCGCGACTTTCCCAATTGGCGTCACGCACTGCGACGGCAAAATCGTACCGCAGTAGTTCAGACCAATTGGTGAGCCATGAAATCCATAAATCCGACCCTTCCCCGGGGCCTAAGCAGGCGCAGTTTTCTCAACGTTACGGTGGGCTCGACCATGACATTGACCTTGCTTGAACGACCGCGCGCCAGCGCCGCCGTCCCCGAGAAACCTACCGAGGCGCGCGCGCCGTTCTCCATCCGATTGCGTGTGAACGGCCGCGACCATCCGCTCGCGCTCGACGTACGCACAACACTGCTCGACGCCTTACGCGAGCACATTGGGTTGACCGGCAGCAAAAAGGGCTGCGATCAAGGCCAATGCGGCGCCTGCACGGTCATGGTTGACGGCCGCCGCGTGCTGTCCTGCCTGACGCTGGCCGCCAGCGTCGAGGGCCGCGATGTCACCACCATTGAGGGTCTCGCCAAGCCGGACGGCACGCTGCACCCGATGCAACAGGCCTTCGTCGACAACGATGCGTTCCAATGCGGCTATTGCACGCCTGGCCAGATCATGTCGGCGGTCGCCTGCGTCAACGAAGGTCATGCCGAGACCGATGCCGCCATCCGGGAATATATGAGCGGCAATCTGTGCCGTTGCGCGGCCTATCCTAATATTGTCGATGCCGTCAAACAGGCGAAACCGCAGATGAAGGAGGCGTGACGATGCGCCCCTTCCAGTTCGCCCGTGCCGAAGACAGCAAAGCCGCCATCCAGACGTACGGCCGCGACACGCGGTCCGAGGACGGCGCCATCAATGCGCCGACCCAGTATCTTGCCGGCGGCACCACGCTGATCGACCTGATGAAACTCGACGTGATGCGTCCCGCGCGCGTTATCGACATCAACAATCTCCAGCAATCTAAATTCGGCCAGATCGAGTTCAGCGACCAAGGATTGAGGCTTGGCGCCATGGCGCGGATGTCGCAGGCGGCGGATCATGCGGACGTACGCAAGAATTTTCCCGTGATCGCGCAGGCCCTTCAGCTCGCCGCGAGCCAGCAGATCCGCAACATGGCGGCGCTGGGCGGCAATGTTTTACAGCGGACGCGCTGCCCATATTTCCGCGACACGTCCTATGCGAATTGCAACAAGCGCCTCCCCGGCTCCGGCTGCGCCGCGCTTGGCGGCTTCAACCGGTCGCACGCGGTGCTCGGCACCAGCGAACAGTGCATCGCAACCTACCCGGGCGATTTCGCACAGGCCCTGCTCGCGCTCGATGCGCAGGTCGAGACCGACGGGCCGGGCGGCGCGCGCAAACTGCCATTCGCTAATCTGCATAAGCCGCCGGGCCAAACCCCACACATCGAAACCACGCTGATGCCGGGCGAACTGATCACCGGGTTCGCCATTCCGGCCGCGCCCTGGGCGAAACGTTCGCTATACCTCAAGATACGCGATCGCGAATCCTACGAATTCGCGCTGGCCTCCGCCGCGGTCGCGCTCGATCTCGACAATGGAACGGTGAAGCAGGTGCGTATTGCGCTGGGCGGCGTTGCCACAAAACCGTGGCGGGCCGGCGAGGCGGAAGCGGCACTCGTAGGACAACCACTCGACGTTCCCGCCATAGAAGCCGCGGCCGATGCCGCCTTCGCAGACGCGCTGCCGCGTGAGCATAACAAGTTCAAGATCGAGCTTGGCAGGCGCACGCTGATCCGCGCGCTGCATCAGGCCGCTGCACTGGAGATCCCGACATGAACCGCGCCGCACCCGAGCCAAAAGCCAATATGGGCGATCCAGCGCCGCGCCTTGACGGCCGGCTCAAGGTGACCGGCGAGGCGCGCTATCCTTCGGATATGCCGGTGCACAATCCGGCTTTCGCGTTTCTCGTCACCAGCGCCATCGCCAAAGGCACCATGACCAACATGGATCTCAATGAAGCGAAGGCCGTGCCCGGTGTGATTGAGATTCTCACCTATGAAAACACCGGCGACCTCAAGGAGATCAAATACGCACCAAGCGGCGGCGGCGCGAGCACCTCGATTCAGGATTTAGGCCCGAAGATCCAGCATGACGGCCAGATCGTCGCGATGGTGATCGCGGACACGTTCGAGGCGGCGCGCGAGGCCGCGCACAAGGTCAAAATTACTTATAGCGAGGAAGCCCCAAGCGCGAGTTTCGATTCGCCGGGCGTCACGCAGGCGGCCGATAAAAAATCTGTACCCAAAGCCGGCGATGCCGAGAAGGCGTTCAACGACGCCGAGGTGAAGCTTGAGGCGGACTACGCCACGCCGACACAGCATCACAACCCGCTTGAGCTGTTCACCACAACCGCAGTTTGGAATAACGACGAACTCACCATCTACGAGCCGACCCAATTCGTCTATGGCACCAAGAACAAGATCGCGGAGAAAATGGGCATCAAGCCGGAGAAGGTTCATGTGGTCAGTCATTTCGTCGGCGGCGGCTTCGGCTCCAAGGGGCAACTCACTCCGCGCACGGGTCTCGTCGCGTTGGCTGCGAAAAGGCTTAACCGGCCAGTGAAATTGGTGCCGACGCGCGATCAGGGCTTCACCATCGCCACCTATCGCGCCGAGACGCGCCACGCCATCAAGATCGGCGCACGAAAGGACGGCAAGATCACAAGCTTCCAGCACGAAGGCTGGGAAGTCACGTCGCGGCCCGACGATTATTCCGTCGCCGGCGTCGAGGACAGCGCGCGGATGTACGATTTCGGCGCGGTAAAAACCGGCGTCACGCTGGTTCACGCCGACCGCAATACGCCGGGCTTCATGCGTTCGCCGCCGGTCGTGCCCTATATCTACGCGTTGGAAAGCGCATTGGACGAACTCGCCATCGAACTCAAGATGGACCCCATCGAACTGCGCCGCGTCAACGACGGCACGAAAGACGCGACCGGCAAGGAGTGGTCGAGCCGCTCGCTGATGCGGTGCTATGACGAGGCCGCGCAGGCATTCGGCTGGTCGAAACGCTCGGCGGAGCCCGGCTCGATGCGCGACGGCGACTGGCTGATCGGCTGGGGCTGTGCCAGCGCCTTCTATCCGACCCATATCGGCGCGGCCACGGCGCGCGTGCAATTCTCCGCCGATGGGCGCGCCAAAGTGCAGCTCGCCGCGCACGAGATCGGCACCGGCGTGATGACGGTTGTCGCTCAGATGGCGGCGGAACGGCTTGGGATTCCGCTCGATCACGTCCAGGTCGAGCTTGGCGACAGCATTTTCCCGCCGGTGCCGGTGGCGGGCGGCTCCAACCAGACGGCAAGCTGCTGCTCGGTGGTGATGAAGGCGTGCGATGCGCTGATGGCCAAGCT
>JAXDOS010000195.1:0-4647 GCA_034668785.1 Alphaproteobacteria bacterium | reverse complement strand
GCCGCGCCACGCTCGCCGCCACCGGCGCGCCGGTCGAGATCGGCCCGATCGAGAAAATGTCGAAGTCGAAGCGCAATACTGTCGACCCCGACGACATCATCGGCGAATACGGCGCCGACACCGCGCGCTGGTTCATGCTGTCGGATTCGCCGCCGGAGCGCGACGTCACCTGGACCGAGCAGGGCGTGCAGGGCGCCTGGCGTTTCACCCAGCGGCTCTGGCGTCTGGTCGGCGAAGCCGCCGAGATCGCGCCGCCGCCCGCACGCCCCGCCACCTTTAGCGAACCGGCGCTGGCGCTACGCAAGGCCGCCCATGGCGGGCTGGCAAAAGTCTCCGACGCCATCGAGAAGCTGCACTTCAACGTCTGCGTCGCGCATATCTACACTTTCGCCAATGCGCTCAGCGATACCATTGGCCATGTGGAATCCGCCGAGATCGCCCCGGATCTCGCCTGGGCGCTGCGCGAAGCCGCCGACATCCTGGTGCGCCTGTTCCATCCGATGATGCCGCATTTGGCCGAGGAATGCTGGGCCGTGCTCGGCCATAAAACCCTGGTCGCCACCGAAGCTTGGCCGCAGGTCGAGCCCGCGCTCTTGGTGGAGGACACGGTCAGCCTGCCGGTGCAGGTCAACGGCAAGAAAGTGGCCTTGGTGACCGTTTCCCGCGACGCGGGAAAAAGCGACATTGAGGCTGCCGTTCTGGCGCTCGATGCGGTAAAACGGACGCTCGATGGCAAGCCGCCTAAAAAAGTCATTATCGTCCCGCAGAGGATCGTCAATGTGGTGGCATGAAAACCGCGCAGCAGGGGGCCGCTTCGGCCGCCTCGTCATCGTGCTGGCGGTGGCAAGCCTGACCGCCGGCTGCTTCCAGCCGATGTATGGCGAGCATTCGCTCTCCGGCGGCCCGGGCTTGCGCGAAACCCTCGGCACTGTCGACGTCGCGCAAATCGATGCGCCGAAAGGCACGTCGGAAGCCCGCATCGCCGTCGAGCTGCGCAACGCGCTGCTGTTTCAGCTCACCGGCGGCCCGGTTCCCAGCGCCCCCACGCACCGGCTCACCGTCAAACTGGCGGCGACGCGGCAGCAAGTCATCGTCGATCTGACATCGGCGCGGCCCGACGTGGAAAATTACGGTCTCGATGCCACCTATACTTTGACCGAGCTTGCCACCAACAAGACCGTTGTCACCGCCACCACTTTCGCCCGCGTCTCCTATGATATCCCCGGCCAGGTGCAGCGCTTCGCCCGCATTCGCGGCTTGCGCGACGCCGAGAGCCGCGCCGCCAAAGTCATCGCCGACCAGATCCAGTCGCGGCTTGCTTCGTATTTTGTCGCGGGGACGTAGTTCTTCCCCTCTCCCCTTGTGGGAGAGGGTGCCCGAGCAAAGCGAGGGCGGGTGAGGGGTCAGCGTTTTTCCGGCCTCATGGTGAGGAGGCGCGAAGCGCCGTCTCGAACCATGTGGCCGGCCTCATCCTTCGAGACGCGCGCTGGTGCGCGCTCCTCAGGATGAGGAGAACAAGGCAAGTCGCACCTATGACCGCGCTCAAAACCTCCGAAATCGAATCCTTCGTCACCCGACCCGATCCGGCGCGGCCGGTCGTGCTCGTCTTCGGCGCCGACGCCGGTCTTGTGCATGAGCGCGCCGAGCGCATCATCCGCGCTTCGGTGGATGACACCGCCGATCCGTTTTCCCTGGCGCGGATCGACGGCGACGACCTGAGCGGCGATCCGACGCGGCTGGTCGACGAAGCGAATACGATTCCGTTGTTCGGCGGCAAGCGCGCGGTCTGGGTCAAGGCCGGCAGCCGCAACATCGCATCCGCGGTGGAGGCGCTGCTCGCCACGCCGTCGCCCTGCCGCGTCGTCATCGAGGCCGGCGATCTCAAGCGCACCGCGCCGCTGCGGAATCTCTGCGAACGGGCCAAGACCGCCGCCGCCATACCCTGCTACGTCGACGGCGAGAAGGATCTGGTTCGCCTGATTGACGAGGAGATGCGCACGGCCGGCCTGTCGATTACGCCCGACGCGCGCGCCGCGCTGGTCCCTTTGCTTGGCGGCGACCGGCAAGCCTCGCGCAACGAAATCCGCAAGCTCGCGCTCTACGCCCACGGCAACAAGCAAGTCACGGTGGAAGATGTCGTCGCCGTGGTTTCGGAAGCGTCCGCCCTGGCGCTCGACGGCGTCATCGACGCTATGTTTGCTGGCCGCACCGGCGACGCGGAGTCGCAATTCGCCAAGGCGCGCGGTGGCGGCACCGCGCCCGGCACGATTATCTCCGCGGCGCTGCGGCAGCTTTCGCAATTGCACAAATTCCGTCTTGCTGTTGAAGACGGCAAAAGCGTCACGCAAGTCGTGGAAGGCGTGCAGCCGCAAATTCATTTCCGCCGCAAGCCGATGGTGGAAGCGGCGGTGAAAGCCTGGACCGCGGAGCGGCTGGTGAAAGTGATGGCGCAACTCGCCGAAGCCGCGCTGGAAATCCGCCGTCAATCAAATCTCGCCGACGCCATCGCCCAGCGCGCGGTGCTGTCGATCGCGGTGAGTGCGAGACGGAGAGAGTAGGCGTGTGATGAATAGACACACACCCTCACCTCATCCTGAGGAGCGGACCGTAGGTCCGCGTCTCGAAGGATGAGGCCCAAAAGTCCGCCTGCGCTTTGACGCATTACGCAGACGTGCATAATCGCCGTCGATGAGAGCTTTCTTTTTAGCGCGTGACCAACCCTTGATCCTCCGCTCAGCGGCAACGGCGTCGGTGATCTGGTCAAAGAACTGCG
The DNA here is from genome assembly GCA_034668785.1 of Alphaproteobacteria bacterium. Taxonomy (GTDB): domain Bacteria; phylum Pseudomonadota; class Alphaproteobacteria; order Rhizobiales; family Xanthobacteraceae; genus CANKHA01. The sequence goes on along the minus strand of JAXDOS010000195.1, from coordinate 1,874 downwards.
CGAAAACCAGATTTACTGGTCTGCGGGTCGCGGTGTATCCGTCAAAAGCGCCCTCTTGATGCTCGCCTAATTCGTCTATCGAGGTCGACGCGAGTCGTGCCGGCATAGTAAGAGCCGTCTGCACATTTCAAGATATAAAGCCAAGCGCCCATCCGGGCCTCGTCCTTCGAGACGCCGCTTTCAGCGGCTCCTCAGGACGGGGCTTTTAACGTAATTCGCAAGCAAGAATAAAGGCGCGTCTTATGCGGAGCCCAATCTACCCACCCCGCTCCAGCCGCCGCACCACCTCATCGCACTGCTCGAGATCGCGATAGCACACGTGAAGGGTTCCCTCCGCCGCGATTTAGCTTCCGGGATACCGGGCGGAGTGCTACCGCTGTTGACCTCAGGTCGTCGAAATGCCGGCTGAGGAATCAAAAGGGATGCAGATGCCCAACACCTTGGACAAGGCCTTAATCGTCTTTTTCCGCCTCACTATGGCATGGACGTTTCTCTACGCCGCTTCTCACCAGGTATTTGATTCGAAGTGGACTGTTGTGGGATTTTTGAACCACACCAAGACCTTCCACGATCTTTTCGCGGTATTTACGACGCCGGCCATGGCGCCGATCACCACATTCTTGGTGGAGTATGGCCATCTGCTGATTGGGCTGTCGCTCGCTCTTGGGCTCATGGTCCGCGTCAGCGCCAGCTTTGGCGTGCTGCTGATGGGAATCTACTGGATGGCCCATATGGATTGGCCCTTCATAGAGAACACAAATAACCTGATTATCGACTATCACATCGTCTTCGGAGGCGTTCTCGTCTATTTAATTGTGAGACGCGCCGGACACGTGTGGGGTCTGGACGGTTGGCTAGAACAACGTCCGCTGTTCCAGCAGCATCCGAGTTTGCGCCCACTGATTGCCTGAATTCTTTGCAAGCGTAGCAAGTAGGGTGGGCACGGCGCGGAAACGCGCCATGCCCACTGCTACTGTTGAACACACATGCTACGGCCTCATCCTGAGGAGCGGACCGAAGGTTCGCGTCTCGAAGGATGAGGCCCAAAAGCCCGCCTGCGCTTTGACGCGGCGTTCGGCGGCAACCGCGTCGTGATCCGGTCAAAGAACTGCGCGAAACCCAGATTTACGGGTCGCGGTGTATCCATCAAAAGCGCCATCTTGATGCTCGCCTAATTCGTCTATCGAGATCGGCGCGGGTCGTGCCGGTGTAGTAAAACCCATCTGCACATTCCAAGATGTAAAGCCAAGCGCCCATCGGGGGCCTCGTCCTTCGAGACGCCGCTTTCAGCGGCTCCTCAGGACGAGGATTTTAATGCAGACGTGTAGGGTGGCAACGGCGTGTTTCGTGCTTTGTCCACCTACAAAGGTGATCACATACCCATAAACTCGTGCGGATCGACGTCCCAATGTTCTCCTCTATGAATTCCTCCGGAGGAGTCCTCGCAGATCGGAGTAAGCTTGGTCTTACCTGTCCTGCCGTGCTTGAGAAGAGCTTGGCCAATATCTCGATAGGATTGGAATAGCTGCGCTGACTGTCCGTCCGACAGAGTTATGGGAAGCGACGTGTCAGCCATGCCAGCTATCTTGCCTTCTGGATGCATCGTAAACAGGCGCCCGCCTGTATCCAGTTCAAATGCTAGCAAGGTGATGGTAACGGGCCGTTGGCCTGCATTAGTGGCTTTGAGACTCGCTCAGGTATTTCCCAACTCGCCGTTCGCGTAGGTCGGCATTGCGCTTCCAGCGGTGACTCGGACGACTCGCCGATCCTTGTTAATTGCTTGGTTGAGATTCCAGGTAGAGAGAATTGCGGCGTAGATCGCCAGCCCGAACAGGACTAAATCTTTGACCACACCGAATGTCGTCCATTCAACC
>JAXDOS010000194.1:0-6763 GCA_034668785.1 Alphaproteobacteria bacterium | reverse complement strand
CTCTCTCCAAGTATAGGGGATAAGAGGGGGGATATGGAGGGAAGGGAGGTAGGGGCAGGGCCAGGGGACCCCACTGAAAATCTGTACCGCACTCTGCAAAAAAGTTAAGTACTAATTTTTTGGTACCTATAGCTTATAATTTAGCCACTATTACCCTAAAATATAGCGACGAGACGCCTATAATTATAGAGCTTCCTTTACCTCGCGACTCACGTGCCTCAAAGCTCATTTTTCACTTTTCACTTATTACTTTTAACTTTTTAATTCTTGACTCGCTCGCCCTCCCTACGCCCCCACCCCCTTTCTTCTAGCCCTATACCTACACTTATATATACTTATATATAAGAATTAAAGAGAGAGAGAGAGAGAGAGAGAGAGAGAGAGAGAGAGAGAGAGAGTGGCGTGCGTGACGGGCGGTTGCTCTAAGTTGTGGCTCAGGCCAAGCGCATCACGTTCGTATCGGAGAGAGCGGCCTCTGTTAGTATGCCTCGCCGGGCACGAGCGGAGGAGCCAGAATACTGTCGAGATAGTCGGGCCGATGCCGGTTCTCTCGCGCGAGAAACTCGTCGGTTACTACCCGCAGGCGCTTGGTCAGCACCGCAGCGACTTCTACCGCATCCGATCGCGCGTATTCGCGAACGATTGCGCGGATCGCGTCGACGTGCTTGTCGATCAGTGACAACGGAATTTTGGCCAGGTCCGGACTATGCTCAACCAGCCGGCAGAGACTATCCGCCGCCGCTGCTACGGCGGGAAAGCCGAGGGTCGCCGCCTCACCCTTGATATCGTGCGCAGCGTGGAACAGTTCTTCGTGCGCTTCTTTGTTAAAGCCCTTGGCTTTAACTTGACCGCGAGCCTCATCAAGGCGTTCGCATTCGGAATTCATCCAGCCGGAAAATTCGGACGAAAGCTGCGATAGCGCGTGCTCGGCACGAGCGACCGGGTCTTCCGCCGGAATTGAGGGGTCCACCTTGGCGACTGCCTTGCGCAGCTTGTTCGGCGGCATGATCACCTCGTAGTCCGCATACGTGGTAACCGCCGGCTTTTCCGCTTTCTTCGAAGGCATGACCGCAATGGCTCCTGCTCAGCCGGGGACTTTTGCTTTATCGAGCAATGATTGCTGGCGAATCACGTCGGCCTTGCCACCCTTGCGCCGCTCCATGCCGATGTAATTCGGATTGACGATGCGCCGCCGGTCCGGACCGAAGTAACTCTTGGTCTTGATGAAGGGACGCGGATTGGCGACCACATTGAGAATGCGCTGGTAAAGCGCCTTGGCGGAAATGGGTTTAGCCAGGAATTCCGTTACCCCGGCATCGCGTGCGGCAACCACACGCTTCTTCTCGGAATGACCGGTCAACATGATGATCGGCGCATATGGATTGGCGTTGGCGCCGGGCTGGCGGATCATCCGCGTGAGTTCGAGACCATCGAAGATCGGCATCGCCCAGTCGGTAAGCACGATGTCGGGCATATAATGAGTGAAGGCTTCCAGACCTGCCGCGCCATCCTCCGCCTCATAGACTTCGCGCGTGCCGAAGCCATGCAACAGCGAGCGGAGGATCCGGCGCATATGCGCGTTGTCGTCGATGACGAGAAAACGCAAACGATTGAAATCGATGCGGATCATGCGGCGTCCAGATACGCGCGGGCACGCAACACCCACTCCTCGCACGGTAAAGTCGCGCCATTAACGAAGGGTTAAGCATGGCCGGCTGTGTAAGGTTATTAATCAACGGGCTGGGCGAACGTGGAGAACTAGTAGCCGAACTGCTCGCGCAGGATGCGTTCGTCGAGACTATGGCCGGGATCGAAAAGCATATGCATGGATATGCCGTGGTCCATGCGGATATCCACCGAGCGCACGGAGCGCACCTCGTCGTGATCGGCCACCGCCGCCACCGGGCGCTTGTCGGCTTCGAGAACCTCGATGGTTACTTGCGCGGTGTCCGGCAACAGCGCTCCGCGCCAACGCCGTGGCCGGAATGGGCTGATCGGCGTGAGCGCCAATAGCGGCGCGTTAATAGGAATGATCGGACCTTGTGCCGAAAGGTTATAGGCGGTCGATCCGGCCGGGGTGGAAACCAGCACGCCGTCGGCGACCAACTCCTCCAATCGTTCCTTGCCGTCGATCAAAATGCGCAGCTTGGCAGCCTGATATGATTGACGGAACAGCGACACTTCATTGATGGCATAGTGCTTGTGTACTTTGCCCTTGGCGTCGCGCGCGCGCATCAAGAGCGGATGGATGACTGCGATCTGCGCGGCGGCCAGCCGCTCGGCCAGGCGTTCCTCGGAAAAGTCATTCATCAGGAAGCCGACGGTGCCTCGATGCATCCCGTAGATCGGCTTGCCGGATTTCATGAAGCGATGCAGGGTCTGCAGCATCAGCCCGTCTCCGCCGAGGGCTACAATGACGTCGGCCTTCTCCGGCTTGACGTCGCCGTAGCGGCGGGAGAGATGCTTTGCCGCCGTCCGGGCCTCGGACATGGAGCTAGCGACGAAGGCGATCCGCTCGTAACGGGAATGGGGCCGGCTCATGCTCGAACCTTGGTGAGGCGAACGTTAGAGGTGACGCCCGTAAGATTAAATAGGTGACCGACATGGAGCACGCAGTTTTCGTCTATACGACTTATCCCTCGATTGTCGAGGCGGAGCAGGCGGGCAGGGCTCTCGTCGAGCAACGACTCGCTGCCTGCGTCAACATCCTGCCAGGCATGGTGTCGCTTTATCGTTGGGAAGGCGCCGTCGAGCGCGGCGAGGAAGTGGTCATGATCATCAAGACCCGCGCCTCGCTCGCCGAGGATGTCCGCGCTGCGGTCAAGGCGGGGCATTCCTACACCACGCCCGCAATCCTGATTGTGGCAATCGAAAGCGTCGACCAGACGTATCTCGCTTGGTTGATGGCGGAGACGGAGCAAAAGTTGCCATTGTAGATCTATTCCGTCATGCGCGGCCTTGTGCCGGGCAGCCACGACTTTTCTTCATGGGACAAGGCAAGACGTGGATGGCGGGGACGGCCCGGCCATGACGAAATTGTTAAATGGTCACCCTAAAATATCGGCGAAAGATATTCACGCGTGATGGCGCGCAAGTCCTGCGTGCCGGCGAGCTTCATCACCAGGGCGAAATCGTCGCGCAGATATTCGAGCACGCTCTGCACGCCCATCCAGCCGCCGAGCGCCAAGCCATAGAGAACCGGACGCCCAACGGCGACGACATTGGCGCCAAGCGCCAGCGCACGAAAAACATCGGCGCCACGGCGCACGCCGCCGTCGAGAATGATCGGCACGCGGCCATCGACCGCTTCGGCAATCCTGGGCAATACGGCGATGGACGCGGGCGCACCGATCAGCGCGCGCCCGCCATGGTTGGACACGTAAATGCCGGCAGCACCGCGTTCGATCGCTGTCTTTGCATTGGGCGGCGAGAGAATGCCCTTGATGAGGACGGGAAGGCCGCAGGCTTTGTCGATAAAGTCGACATCCTCCCAGGTCAGCGCCTTTTTCACATTGCCCATATCGGCGAGCGCCTCCGCTCCGCCGCGCGGCACGTTGCCTTTGCCCAATTGGACCATGGGCGTCTTGAATTTATTGCGAAGATTGGTTTCGCGTGGTGACGCCCATACCGTATCGGCTGTGAGTACAATGGCGGTGTAACCGGCGGCTTTGGCGCGTTGCAGCAGTTCACGGGCGAAGCCGAGGTCACTTGGAAAATACAGTTGAAACCATTTCGCGCCCGGTTTGGCGGCGGCGATCTGCTCCATACCGAGATTGGAAGGCGTCGCGGCCACCATCAAGGCGCCGGCGGCTTCCGCGCCCTTTGCGGTGCCTTCTTCCTTGGACACGTGCGCCAAACCGTGGCTGCCCATCGGCGCCACGATGATCGGCATCGAGAGTCTCGTGCCGAGCAGGCTCACTGTCAGATCCGGATCGCTGACGCCGGAGAGATATCTCGGCTCGATGGGAATGCGCTGGAAGGCGGCGAGATTCTCGCGCAGCGTCCATTCATCGCCGCTGCCGCTTGCGATGTAGCCGAAGCCGCCGGCCGGAATGACTTGCTTTGCCTCGGCTTCCAGATCGCCAAGGTTGATGATGGAAATTTTTTGCACCGCCGTGCCGCCTTGATACGGCGCGGCTTGGGGGGAAGTCGGGTTGCTGGTGGGTGTCTTGGGAGCTCGCGGCATGTTCAACTTGGATCATGCCCGCCTTGCTGCGGGGATGACAAGTAGCCCGCGAGCCAGACATGAACGCCAGCTAACGGCGCTCCTTATTTCCAGTTCATCTAGCTGAACGGCCGGTGTCACTCCGCTTCAGAGTGGGTTCAGCGCGCTTGCTGCACAGTCGCGCCAACGATCGGCATTGGGTCGATCGATTGAATGCACTTCGGTTCGCGTCGAACCGAAACTGAAGAAAGGACCTCGCTATGTTGAAAACATTCGCAGCCGCGCTGCTCGCGGCCACCATGATCACCGCGCCGGTGCTCGCCGCCGGCACCACTGCAAACCCATCTGCTGCGGTGACATCCCCAGCCAAGACCGGCATCAATGCCAAGGCCAGCACAACTGCGCCGGTCGTTGCGACGCAGCCCGCCAAGGCCGACGTTAAAAAGGCGACGGTCAAGAAAGGCAAGTCGCTCAAAAAGGCCCATCGTCATATGGCAAAGCATGTGAAGAACGTGCGCCATGTGCGGACGACGAAGGCCAGCAAGCATGCCAAGATCTCGCACAGGATCTCGGCCAAGCCGATGCTCGCGCCGGCGACGAAGAAGGTTCGTTCCTAATTCGACGATCTGACGACTTGGGCTTATCAGCCGATATCGGCTTGATCGCGAAGTCCGAGACTGGAGGCCGGCCGCAAGGCCGGCCTCTTTCTTTGCCCGTCACGAGCCGGTGCGCAGCTTCAGCCCGACAAAAGCGGCAAAGCCCGGCGCGCGGTAGGAGAAAACTTCCTCGTAGCGCGCGTTGAACACATTCTCCGCTCGCACATAGGCGGTTAGCTGTGGCGTCAGGTCATAAGAGAGCGAGGCACGGACAGTTGCCCAGGCGGGCAGGTCAACCAGCAAAGTATCGGTCGGGGTGAAGAAGAAATCCTTGGCGACGCTCTTGAAGGTCGCGCCGATCGTCGCGCGCGCGCGGCGGTCGGCAAAGAGGGCCGTCGCTTCGACAGAGCCGGAATGCGGCGGCCGCCGCGGTTCGACCATCCCCGCGCTGTTGAAGGCTTCCGTATAAGTGTAAGCGCCTTTGAGCGTCAGCCAGTCGAAGACTTCGAACTGGCTCGATACCTCCACGCCGCGTCGCCGCGCCGCGCCGATGCCGTTGCGATAGATCAAGCCGCCCAGCGCTGGATCGAAGTTCAGCTCGATCTTGTTGGTGAAGTCGCTGGCGAAATAGGTCACATCCGTGACAAGGCGTCCGCCGAGCAACGTCTGCTCGATCCCGGCATCCCAACCAACCGACTGCTCCGGCTGTAACGCCGGGTTTGGCAGATTGAACGTCGAACCGAACAGCGCAAAGACGTCGGGATCGGTAACGCCCTTGCCGACACTCGAATGCAGTCGCGTCTGTGTTGACGGGAACCGCTGCGAGCCGGCGAAACGCCAGGTGTCGACATTGGCAAAACCGCTGTTGCGGTCATGCCGCAAGTTGCTCGACAACGTCGTGAAGGTCGGCAGGTCGAGCACGTATTCGCCGGCAAGGCCGGTGCGCTGCTTGTCGTAAGTGGTTGTCGCGTTTAGTTGCTGATAGCTCTCGCGCCGGTTGTCGACGAAACCGGTCAGGCTGTGGCGCTCGCCGCCGAAGATGTTGGTGTCGAACAGGAAGGTCGATTTGTAATCGAGCGTCTGCCGCACGCCATCCGCGCCGAAGCTCGGAGCCGAACCGGCGCCAAAGCCACGAGTCTGCTCGCGGAATATTTTGTAATTGGCCGACTGGATCCAATGGCCGTCGAGCAGGGTGAGCGTCGGGCCGACGCGCCCGGCGGAGCTTTTATAGGTGTTGTATCCCGGACCATCGACAATGAAACCGAAGGTCGGCGACCCGAAAGTGAAATTCTGCGGGTCGTTGTCGGTGCTGCGGTCAATGTAGCGAAAGACGCCTTCCACGTTGAAGTTGGGCGTGAAGTCGATCCCGCCCTTCGCTGAGACGACGCCGGCGCGGCTGCCGTCGTTCTCGGAACCGAACCGCGAGATGTTGTATCCCCCGGTGGAATAGTTGGTCGCCATCACTGACCCGTAGACCGGTCCGCCCGCACCGCGAAGATTGACCATACCGGTGGCGGTACGCTGTGTGCCGCCTTCGATCTTTGCGTCAATCGCTGGGTGCGCCAGGCCTTTGCCCGAGCGGGTCACGATCGAGATCACGCCGGCATGGGCGTTAGCTCCATAGATGCCTGCCTGTGGTCCACGGATGACTTCAACGCGTTCGATGTCATCGGTCGGAAGATCGGCGAAATCGAACCCGGGAAAGCCGAGCTGATTGATCTCGATGCCGTCGAGGATCACCATAAGCTGACGGCTCTCGGCGCCGCGTATGCGGACGGAGGTGAGCGTGCCGCGGCCGCCGGACTGATCCACCTCGACGCCAGGTACGCTGCGCAAGGCGTCGCCGACCGTGGGGACGTTTTTCTGGCGCAGCTCTTCGCCGGAAATCACGGTGACACTCGCTCCGACCCGCGACGCCGCAAGCGGCGTCTGGTTGGCGGAGATGACGATCTGTGGAATTTCCCTGGTTTGCGCGCGCGCCGGGCCGGCGTTAACGGCAACC
>JAXDOS010000193.1:0-8601 GCA_034668785.1 Alphaproteobacteria bacterium | reverse complement strand
CGGACTCACCACATGCTGCGCCCCCATTGACCCCTCACCCGCCTCGCCGCTGCGCGGCTCGGCACCCTCTCCCACAAGGGGGAGAGGAGGCCCGGCGCGTCGCGGCTATTTCCCCTTGACCATCTGTGCCGCGGCGCATATAACCACGCAAGTAAATGACCTTCGGAGGTGTTCGTGCGCAATTTTATTACCGTACTTATAATCGAGACGCCGCCGCGGAGGTCTTAGGGACTCTTCCGCTTGGCGGCGTCTGAACATGGCCCTTGTGGGCCTTTTTTATTGCCGGAACAACGATGTAGGTGAGTGAGAAGGTAGAGCCGATGACGAAAGAAATGACCGGCGCCGGGATGGTGATGGAGGCGCTCGCCGATCAGGGCGTGCAGCACCTCTTTGGCTATCCGGGCGGCGCGGTGCTGCCGATCTATGATGAGATCTTCAAGCAGCAGAAGATCAAGCATATCCTCGTGCGCCACGAGCAAGGCGCGGTGCATGCCGCCGAGGGCTACGCGCGCTCCACCGGCAAGGTCGGCTGCGTGCTGGTGACCTCAGGCCCCGGCGCGACCAACGCGGTGACCGGGCTGACCGACGCCTTGATGGATTCCATCCCGATCGTCTGCATCACCGGGCAGGTGCCGACGCATCTGATCGGCAACGACGCCTTTCAGGAATGCGACACCGTCGGCATCACGCGGCCCTGCACCAAGCACAATTATCTGGTGAAGAATGTCGACGACCTGCCGCGCATTCTGCACGAAGCGTTTTATATCGCTGCCAACGGGCGGCCGGGGCCGGTCGTCGTCGACATTCCGAAAGACATCCAGTTCGCCAAGGGCATGTATGAGCCGCCGAAGAATGCCGAGCACAAGACCTACCGGCCGAAGCTGAAGGGCGATCCCGACAAGATCAGGCAAGCAGTCGAAATGATCGCCAAAGCCAAGCGGCCGCTGTTCTACACCGGCGGCGGCATCATCAATTCCGGCAACGTTGCCAGCAATCTGCTGCGCGAATTCGTGCGGCTTTCCGGCTACCCCATCACCTCCACGCTGATGGGGCTTGGCGCTTATCCGGCTTCCGATCCGCAGTGGCTTGGGATGCTGGGCATGCACGGCACCTATGAAGCGAATTGGGCGATGCATGATTGCGACGTCATGATCTGCATCGGCGCGCGTTTCGACGACCGCATCACCGGCCGGCTCGACGCCTTTTCACCGGGCTCGAAAAAGATTCATGTCGATATCGACGCATCGTCGATCAACAAGAATGTCAAGGCCGACATCGGCATCGTCGGCGATTGCGCGAATGTGCTCGCCGACATGCTGACGGTGTGGCGTTCGATCGGCGCGCAGCCGGACAAGGCGGCGCTTGAGGGTTGGTGGAAGCAGATCGACAGATGGCGCGCGCGCAAAAGCCTCGCCTACAAGAATTCCAGCGAGATCATCAAACCGCAATACGCCATCCAGCGGCTCTATGAGCTGACCAAGGACCGCGACGTCTATATCACCACGGAAGTCGGCCAGCATCAGATGTGGGCGGCGCAGTTTTTCAAGTTCGAGGAGCCCAAGCGCTGGATGACTTCCGGTGGGCTCGGCACCATGGGCTATGGCCTGCCGGCCGCGGTCGGGGTGCAGATGGCGCATCCGGGCTCGCTGGTCATCGACATCGCCGGTGAAGCCTCGGTGCAGATGACCATGCAGGAGATGTCGACGGCGGCGCAGTATCACCTGCCGATCAAGATCTTCGTCCTCAACAACCAGTATATGGGCATGGTGCGGCAGTGGCAGGAACTGCTGCATGGCGGGCGCTATTCGGAAAGCTACAGCGACGCGCTGCCGGATTTCGTCAAGCTCGCGGAAGCTTATCGCGGCGTCGGCATCCGCTGCACCAAGCCGGACGATCTCGATGCGGCGATCCAGGAAATGATCGACGTGGATAAACCGGTGATCTTCGATTGCGTCGTCGACCAGAATGAAAACTGCTTCCCGATGATCCCGTCCGGCCGGCCGCATAACGAGATGATCCTCGGCGATGCCGCGGAGAGCCTCGATGATGCGGTGACTGAGGAAGGCAAGATGATGGTGTGACTATCGCGGCCTCATCCTGAGGAGCCCGCGTAGCGGGCGTCTCGAAAGACGAGGCCGCCGCCCATCCTTCGAGACGCGCCCTTCGGGCGCTCCTCAGGATGAGGTGGCGTGACATGGTGTGTAAGATTAGGACTGCGAATGAACACGACAAACCCATCCACCTCGCATTACCCCGCCGCGCCGGCGAGCCAAAGCGTCGAGACGCATACGCTGTCGGTGCTGGTCGACAACGAGCCGGGCGTGCTGGCGCGCGTCATCGGCCTATTCTCCGGGCGCGGCTACAACATCGACTCGCTCACGGTGTCGGAGACCGAGCACCAGAAGCATGTCTCCCGCATTACTATTGTCACGCGCGGCACGCCGATGGTGATCGAGCAGATCAAGAATCAGCTTGCGCGCCTGATCCCGATCCACCGGGTGATCGACGTGACGCTCTCCGGTCCGTCGATCGAGCACGAGTTGGCCATGATCAAAGTGCGCGGCACGGGCGATAGGCGCGCGGAGGCGCTACGGGTGGCAAATGATTTCGACGCACGGGTGATCGATGACACCACCGAGAGCTTCGTCTTCGAGGTGACCGGGTCCACCGACAAGATCGAGAAATGCATCGCGCAGCTATTGCCACTCGGGCTGATCGAAGTGTCCCGCAGCGGCATCGTGGCGATTACCCGAGGGCCGAACGAGATGTAAGGGTACAGATTCGTCATGCCCGGCCTTGTGCCGGGCATCCACGTCTTGCTATCGACGCTAGGAAAGACGTGGATGGCCGGGACGAGCCCGGCCATGACGGTAAAGAGCGGCCCATATACGGCCGAGTAGGGGACAAGAACATGCGTGTTTATTACGACCGGGACGCCGACCTGAACCTGATCAAGGGCAAGAAAGTCGCCGTCATCGGCTACGGCAGCCAGGGCCATGCCCATGCGCTGAATCTGCGCGATTCCGGGATCAAGGATGTCGCGGTGGCGTTGCGCAAGGGATCGCAGGGCGTGAAGAAAGCCGAGGGCGAGAAGCTCCAGGTCATGGAAGTCGCTGACGCCGCGAAGTGGGCGGACGTGATGATGATGCTCACGCCGGACGAGTTGCAGCTCGACATCTACCGCGAGCATATGCACAGCCAAATGAAAAAGGGCGCGGCGCTTATGTTCGCCCATGGCCTGAACATCCATTTCAACCTGATCGAACCGCGCGCTGATCTCGACGTGATGATGATCGCGCCCAAGGGGCCCGGGCATACCGTGCGCTCGGAATATCAGCGCGGCGCCGGCGTGCCTTGCCTGATGGCCGTGCACAAGGATGTTTCCGGCAACGCCCACGATCTTGCCTTGTCCTATGGCTCCGCCATCGGCGGCGGCCGCGCCGGCATCATCGAAACCACCTTCCGCGAGGAATGCGAGACCGACTTGTTCGGCGAGCAATCAGTGCTGTGCGGCGGCTTGGTCGAACTGATGAAAGCCGGCTACGAGACGTTGATCGAGGCCGGCTACGCGCCGGAGATGGCCTATTTCGAATGCGTTCATGAAGTGAAGCTGATTGTCGATCTGATCTATGAAGGCGGCATCGCCAATATGAACTATTCGGTGTCCAATACCGCGGAATACGGCGAATACGTTTCCGGCCCGCGCGTGGTCACCGCCGAGACCAAGGCGGAGATGAAGCGTATCCTCGACGACATCCAGTCCGGCAAGTTCACGCGCGACTGGATGCTGGAGAACAAGGTCAACCAGACTTCGTTCAAGGCCATGCGCGCGAAGATGGCGGCTCATCCCATCGAACAGGTCGGCGAGAAGCTGCGCGGCATGATGCCCTGGATCAAACAAAGGGCGTTGGTGGACAAGAGCCGGAACTGATCCACGGCGCACCCGTGGCACCGCCCGCCATTGCGATTACGGACCTGAGCGTCGCCTTCCGGCTCGCGGATGGGGCGAGCTATCGGGCGGTTGATCGCGCCTCGCTCAATGTCGCTGATGGCGAATTTGTCGCGATTGTCGGGCCGACCGGCTGCGGCAAGTCGACGCTTCTCAATGTCGCGGCGGGATTGTTGCGCCCATCGTCGGGTCACGTTGACATTTTCGGCGCGCCGCTCGCCGGGCTCAATCGCCAGGCCGGCTATCTGTTTCAAGCCGACGCGCTGTTTCCGTGGAAGACCGCACTGGAGAATGTAGCGATCGCTTTGGAGATCGCCGGAACGCGGCGCGATGAGGCGCGCGACCGCGCCCAAGTCTGGCTCACCCGCATAGGATTATCCAACTTCGGCACCCGCTATCCGCATATGCTGTCGGGCGGCCAGCGCAAGCGCGTCGGCCTTGCCCAAGTGTTGATCCGCGATCCCAAAATTCTACTGATGGATGAGCCGTTCGGCCCGCTCGATGCGCAGACCCGGCAGATCATGGGCAATCTCCTGCTCGATCTGTGGAGCGCCGAGCGCAAGGCGGTGTTGTTTGTCACCCATGACCTGGAGGAAGCCATCGCGCTGTCCGACCGCGTCGTCATCATGTCGGCCGGTCCGGCGGCGCAGATCATGGGCGAGTGGCGGGTTCCGCTTCGTCGCCCGCGCGACATCGCCGAGGTGAAGCTTGATTCCGACTTTCTCGAACTCCATCGCGAGATTTGGCACGCTCTGAAAGCCGAGGTGCTTAAAGCCTACGCGCAGACGGAGGCTGCGTGATGCCGCGCGCAAAGCTCATCGCGCTGCAACTCCTCGTCGCGATACTTGCGATCGGGCTGTGGCATATCCTGACCACGGTGCCGATTTTCGGCAGTTTCGTGCTGCCGCCCTTTTTCTTTTCCAACCCGGTCGATGTCGCCGCGCGCATCGTCAGATGGTTCGTCCAAGGCACGATCTGGCGGCATTTGTGGGTGACGCTGACGGAATCCATCCTCGCCTTTGTCATCGGCTCGCTCGGCGGCGTGTTGGTCGGCTTCTGGTTTGCACGCAAGCCGGCCGTGGCCGCGGTGTTCGATCCTTATGTAAAGATGGTCAATGCGCTGCCGCGCGTGGTGCTGGCGCCGATCTTCACGCTATGGTTCGGACTCGGCATTTGGTCAAAGGTCGCGCTCGGCATCACGCTTGTCTTCTTTATCGTGTTCTTCAACGTCTATCAGGGCGTCAAGGAAGTGAGCCCGACCGTGCTCGCCAACGCCCGCATGCTCGGCATGAGCGAACGCCAGCTCATGCGGCACGTCTACTGGCCGTCGGCATTGTCGTGGATGTTCTCCTCTTTGCATACGTCGGTCGGTTTCGCGGTCGTGGGCGCGGTGGTCGGAGAATATCTCGGCTCGGCAGCGGGCCTGGGCTATCTCATCCAGCAGGCGGAAGGCGTGTTCGACGTCGCCGGCGTATTCGCCGGCATGTTCGTATTGGCAGCTTTCGTTCTAGTCCTCGACGGCCTGGTGAGCGTGATCGAACGGCGGCTGCTGGTATGGCGCCCAATGACAGCGGAAACCCGCGCTTGAAGCGCTAGGCAGGGCGCGGGCGCTGCTCTATCTTCGCTTCTACACCAGGCTGGAACAGCCGAGTTTTGGGGAGAACGTCATGAGGGGATTAATCCGGCGGGTTGCGGCGTCGCTCGGTGCGCTGGCGCTGATGTCAGGCGTGGCGCTGGCCCAGTCCAAGGTCACGATTGCTGTCGGTGGTTCGGCTTGCCTTTGTTATCTGCCCACCATTCTCGCGGAGTCGCTCGGCGAATATAAGAAGGCCGGGGTTGAAGTCGAGCTCGTGGATTTCAAGGGTGGATCGCAGTCGCTGCAGGCGGTCATCGGCGGCAGCGCCGACGTGGTGTCCGGCTATTTCGACCACTGCGTCAATCTCGCCGCCAAGAACCAAGCCTTGGTCGCCTTCGTGGTCTACGACCGCTATCCGGGTCTGGTGCTTGGGGTTTCACCCAAGCACACGGACGAGATCAAAACGATCAAGGACCTCGCCGGCAAGAAAGTCGGCGTCAGCGCGCCCGGATCGTCGACGGATTTCTTTCTGAAATATCTTCTGCACAAGAACGGCGTGGACCCTGAGTCCACAGCGGTGATCGGTGTCGGGCTTGGCCCTTCCGCGGTGGTCGCCATGGAGCAGGGCGAAATCGATGCGGCGGTGATGCTCGACCCGGCACCGACCCTGCTGCAAGGAAAATACAAGAATTTGAAGATTCTCGCCGACACGCGGACCCAGGCTGATACCCAGCGGGTGTTCGGCGGCGACTACCCGGGCGGCGCTCTCTATACCAAGGCGGGCTGGATCGCCGCGCATGAAAAAGAAACTCAGGCGCTGACGAACGCGCTGGTCGCGACGCTGAACTGGATTCACGCGCACTCACCGGAAGAGATCATGGCGAAAATGCCGCCCGATCTCGTCGGGCCGGACAAGGCGGGTTATCTCGAGGCGCTGAAGAACACGATGCCGATGTATTCAACCACCGGCCTGATGGATCCCAAAGGCGCGCAAGCGGTGCTGGAAGTGTTCAGCCAGTCGTCGGCGGAGGTGAGGAATGCCAAGATCGACGTGACCAAGACCTACACCAACAAATATGTCGAGCAAGCCAATCAGGGGGGGAAGTAGGGATGTTAATGCTGGCAACGCGGAATCTTGGAAGCCTGTTCTTCACCGGCGGCGTTATGCTGACACTGTGCTGCGCCGGTGCAAACGCGGCCGATTTCGTATTGACGTCGCCTGTGTTCAAGGACGGCGCTCCTATTGTTGGAACCAAATACGGCGGCAATCTCAAGTCCAATCCGAATTGCATCGGCGAGAATGTCTCACCGGCCTTCTCCTGGTCGAACCCACCGGAAGGGACGAAAAGCTTCGCAATGCTGATGTACGATCCCGAAGGCCGTGGCGGGGCAGGCATCACCCAATGGGTGGCGTACGGCATCCCCGCATCTTTGACCGGCCTCGCAGAAGGCGAAGGCAGCCAGCCGGCCGACAAATTCATCATCGGCAAGAATTCGATCGAGCCGGCTGGCTATATCGGACCCTGCGCGCCACGCGGTGCGCCGCACCATTATGTCTTCACCCTGATCGCCAACGACCTGGAGCCGGGAGCGTTGAAATCGGACCTCACGCGGGACGAACTCGCCGCGGCCTTGAGTGGTCACGTCAAAGGCGTGACCGGTCTTGTCGGCCTTTATGCGAGACCTTGAACCGGCAAGACGATAAGACACCGGGATGCCCGATATTTCTATCGTCCCTGTCGACCGCCTGGAGCTTGCCTATTCCCCGCGGCCGTGGCCCTTCGCCGTGGAGAAGCGGCACGAGATCGACGCTCACTTCGCCCGTTTGCAGCGTGAAAGGCCGGCCCTGTGGAACGGCCGCGTGTTGCTGCTGCATGAATTTACGCTCGCCGGCGGGGTTTTCCGCGGCACAGGTTTTGATACGGACTTCGCCAGCTTCATCGCTTGGCGCGATTGGAATTTCCCCGATGCCCAGGTGAGGAACTTTTTCGCCATGGGGGCGCTCAAGGCCTCCGACGGCGCGTTTATCGTCGGCGTGATGGCGGCGCATACGGCGAACGCGGGAAAAATCTATTTCCCCGCCGGTACGCCGGACCTCAGCGATGTCGTGGGGGACCGTATCGATCTGGAAGCAAGCATGTTGCGCGAGGTTGCCGAGGAAACCGGGCTGAGCCGCGAAGACTTCGTGCCGGAGCCGGGCTGGAGGACGGTACTCGACGGACGACGTATTGCGCAGATACGAGTATTGCACGCGCATGCCAACGCCGCGGAGCTTCGCGCGCGCATCCTCGATCATTTGGTGGGCGACAAGCAGCCCGAACTCACCGACGTTCGTGTTGTGCGCAGTGCCGATGATTTCGATCCGATGATGCCGCCTTTCATGACAGCGTTTCTGACCTATATCTGGGACAGTGAAGCGACTCGCTGATACGCGAATGCTCTTGCAGCGACGCGCGCCTATCCGCTAGAAGATCGCCAAGGGACACCACGGTTAACGCGACTTTTACTTAAGTCCGCGATCTTGGAAGTCCTAACGAGGGTTGAGCAGATGTCGATGCGTCGCGATCATCGCGCGATCGGTGGGACGGCTGGAAAGCCGGTGTCCCATGCTGCCCTCTTTCTCGCCGGGCTCCTGCTCCTTATCAGCCCCTGAGGGCCGGCTGGGAGTTTGCGCCTGGGCACTCAGGGGAAGCGAGCGCGGCCAGCAAAAGTGGCATCCGGTTTTGCGTCCGGCCGCGCGAGAAACTCAAATCCCGTGACCCAGACGATAAGGACAGATCCCATGACTACCCAGACCCAGTCCAAAAAGGACCGCGTCGTCATCTTCGACACCACCTTGCGCGACGGCGAGCAATGTCCCGGCGCGACCATGACCTATGAAGAGAAGATCGAGGTCGCAGAACTCCTCGATGCCATGGGCGTGGATATCATCGAGGCCGGCTTTCCGATCGCTTCGGAAGGCGATTTCGCCGCCGTGTCCGAGATCGCCAAGATCACCAAGAAGGCGGTGGTCGCCGGCCTGGCACGCGCCATTCAGGCGGATATCGCGCGCGCCGGCGAAGCGGTCCGGCATGCC
>JAXDOS010000192.1:0-5433 GCA_034668785.1 Alphaproteobacteria bacterium | reverse complement strand
TCATCGATGCGAAGTCCCTCGCCGAACTCGGCGCGATAAACGGCCGTGCAGAAATCCTTGCCCCATTTCTCCGTGAGCCCCACCAGCGCCACGCGCGCCGCCAGCACGCTCGCCTGCGGAAACGGATCGGGCCGGCGGAACGGCACCGACATCTCGGCGCATAATCTTTCCAGATCGCGCCACATGTAGCGGCCCTTGGCCGCGTAGACATTGAAGGGCGACGAATCCCAGCCTTGAGCCTGGAATATCGGGCCGAGCAAGAACGGCCGAAACCGCACGGCGACGCGGGCCTCTCTGGCAATCGGGCCGATGCGGAGAATCGCCGGATAGGAATGGGTGGAGGCGAAGTCGAACCAGAAATCGAGAACCTTGGCGGGCATGAATCGATGCTAGCCGTGGAATGACGGCGGTGCCAAGAGGTGCTATTGAGCCTCGCATGAGCAAGTTCACCTTAGCCGACCTGGAAAAGCGCGTGCGCGAACGCGCCAGCGCGAGCGCGGAGACGTCCTATACCCGCAAGCTGCTGGACAAGGGCGCCGCGCATTGCGCGAAGAAGCTCGGCGAAGAGGCTATCGAAACGGTGATGGCGGCGACATCCGAGGACCGCGACCGGCTGATCGCCGAGAGCGCGGACCTGCTTTATCATCTTCTCGTGGTGCTGCATGTGCGCGGCGTCAGCCTTGCGGAGGTCGAGGCGGCGCTGGCGCAGCGGACGGCGCAATCTGGCTTGGAAGAAAAGGCGTCGCGCCCGCGCGCGTAAAGTTGGAACAATCCATGGAGCAGCGCACGCAAGACCAGCTTTCGCCTTACCGCATCTTCAGCCGGGCGGAATGGGCGGCGTTGCGCGACGACACGCCGATGACGTTGACCGCCGCGGAGGTAGCGCGGCTGCGATCGGTGCACGACCGGCTCGACATGGCGGAAGTCGAGGACATTTATCTGCCGCTATCGCGGCTGCTGTCGCTCTATGTTTCGGCGACGCAGCGGCTATTCCATGTGCAGCAGGCGTTCCTCGGCACCGAGGACAGCAAGATGCCCTATATCATCGGCGTCGCCGGTTCGGTCGCGGTGGGGAAATCGACGACCGCGCGCGTGCTGCAGGCGCTGCTGGCGCGCTGGCCCAACACCCCCAAGGTCGATCTCGTTACCACCGACGGCTTCCTCTTTCCCAACGCCGTTCTTGAGCGCGAGCGGCTGATGGAGAGAAAAGGTTTCCCCGAGAGTTACGACTTGCCGGCGCTGCTGCGGTTTCTTTCTGACGTGAAAGCGGGCCGCCGCCCGGCGCGCGCGCCGATCTATTCGCATCTGGTCTATGACGTGGTCCCGAATGACTGGGTGGAGATTGACCGTCCCGACATTCTTATTGTTGAGGGACTCACGGTATTGCAGACCGGCCGCCCGCCGAAGGACGGCAAGGCCATTCCGTTTGTGTCGGACTTCTTTGATTTCTCGGTTTATCTCGACGCCAACGAGGATGTGCTGCGCACCTGGTACGTCGACCGCTTCCTGACGCTGCGCGACACGTCGTTTAGCGATCCTAAATCCTACTTCCACCGTTATTCGAAACTGTCGGACGCGGAAGCCGTCGAGGTCGCGACCTCTATTTGGTCACGCATCAATCTCGTCAATCTGCACGACAACATCTTGCCGACACGCCAGCGCGCCGACCTGATCCTGAAAAAAGGCGAAAGCCATCTGGTCGAGGACGTAGCGCTGCGGAGGCTGTGAGGCGCGACCGAACCACTCGTCCACCCCGGGCGTGACCTGGGGGTCAATCTTTCAAAGAAAACTTTTCCAGATGGATTGCCGGATCAAGTCCGGCAATGACGATGGGGGATGACTATCGCTACGCCGCGGCGCTGCTCGCGCTCTGGCCGAAATATTGGATATAGCGGGCTTTGACCGCCGAAAGCGGCAGCACGATCAGCACGTCGGTGGTGCCGAATTGATGGTCGATGACGGCGCCGTCGCCGATATAGGCGCCGAGCCGCAGATAGCCCTTCACCAGCGGCGGCAGCACGCGCAGGGCCGCCTTCGGATCGATAGCGTCCTTCGGCATGCGGTTCATGTCCACGTGCAGCTGCGGCAATGCGCGGGCGCGCCAAGCTTCGGGAGCCGGAGCGTAGTGGTGCAGGAAGGAAAGCGGCAGGGCCAGCCGATCCGGATCGACCCCATCCAGGCTAGCGCAGCCGATCATTACGTCGAGCTGGTGATGCTGCAGATAGGCGTAGATGCCCTGCCACAATAACTCGACCGTGCGCTTGTTGCGGTATGGCGGCAATACGCAGGAACGGCCGAGCTCGAGAAAACGCAAACGCGGATGACGGCCGATCAAACCGCCGATGTCGAATTCGCCCGCGGTATAGAAACCGGCATGCTGCTCGGCGATCTCTTGGCGCAGCAGACGATAGGTGCCGACCACCGACGGCGCGCGCGGCAATCCGCCTTCGGCAGGCGCGTTATCAACAACAAGAAGATGGTCGCAGATGCCGTCAAAGGCATCGACGTCGCGCTGGGCCAATATCTGCGCCGGATCGGGAATAGCGTTGCCTTCTTTGTAGAAAACCCGGTAGCGCAGTTTCTGCGCCCGGCGCACTTCCGCCGCCTTGCGCGCGAGCCGCACCTCAAGTGAACCGAGACGGCCAAGAGTCTGCGGTGCCGGGCCTGCATGCGTATCCGCCAGCATCAATCCGCCAAAGGCGCGCAATGTGGGGAGCAAGCCGGAGGCTCCGCCAGTCATTGGCAGAAACCGGTCGATCAAGCGGCGCGGGGAAATCCCAATCTCGCGGCTCGACATCAGTGGTTCCTCCCCGCGAATTGCCGCCGCCGCTCCTGGGCTCCAGGCCGGCGAACTCTCTTATAGGCCCGACCCACCCCCTTCAAGCATGGGGCTTCGACCGATTTATGACAATGGGGAGGCAGTGCTTGGCAGTGAACGTTTAGGCCGCCAATGAAGCGGCTTTTCCGCCGGATAGCACCTCGGCAAGCCCTTCGCGGTCGAGAGGCTTGGTCAGGAAGCCATCCATGCCGGCGGCGAGGCAGGCATCACGATCCTCGGAAAGCGCATTGGCGGTCAGCGCGATGATGCGCGTGCGTTTGCTGCCTGTTTCGGCCTCCGCGGCGCGGATTTGGCGCGTCGCCTCGAGGCCGTCGATGCCGGGCATATGCACGTCCATGAGCACCAGTGCGTAAGGCATGCCGGCGGCGCGGGCCGCCAGCCAGGATTCGACAGCCGCCGCGCCGGTGCCGGCGATGGTTGGGCGGTGGCCAAGCCTGGTCAGGAGCGCGCGCGCGAGCAACGCGTTGATGTCGTTGTCTTCAGCCACCAGGATCGACAGCCCGTTGGAGCTTTTAGCGCGAACCGGCGCTTCGGCTTCGTCGTCAACGTTCACGTCAGCGGCGGATTGATCGGTGGAGTCGTTGCCGCCAACTATCCGTGCGAGCGACGCGGCGCGCATGGGTTTCACCAGGTATCCGGTGATGCCCGCCGTCTTCAGAGCGGCGAGTTCGTGCCGCGCGCTGGGCGTCATCAGCACGATGCGCTGCGCCACCTCGTTTCGCGTCGCGGCGATCAGGCCCTCGGTCGCGGCGGAGCCAAGCGCGTGATCGATGAGGATCGCATCCCACTTTTGCTTAGGCAGCAGCGCACGGGCGGCTTTCTCGTCGGCGACGACAGAAGTCTTGGCGCCCCAGCGGCCGAGCCGCCGCGCTACCAGCGCAGCTTCGATCGCACCGGGCGCAACGATCAAAACGGCCATGCCGGTGAGATCGGGCGCCACAAAATCCTCTACGCCGTCCGCCGCAGGCGCGAGCGGTATTGTGAATTGAAATGTCGAACCGGCGCCCGGTGCGCTGTCAAGCACGATGCGTCCGCCCATGCGCTCGACAATGCGCTGGGAAATGGCGAGGCCCAATCCGGTGCCGCCGAATTTGCGCGTCGAGCCGCCGTCGGCCTGCTCGAATTCGAGGAAGATGCGATCTTGTTGCTCCGGCGCGATGCCGATGCCGGTGTCGCGCACGAGGATCGTCACCTCGTCCGGCTCGATGCCCGACTCGACAATGAGAGAGACACCGCCTGCTTCGGTGAATTTGATGGCGTTACCGGCGAGATTGAGCAGCACCTGACGCAAGCGCGCGGCGTCGCCGACGACGTTCTCCGGCAGGCGCTCGTCGACATAGGCGGCTATTTCCAGCGACTTGGTGTGGGCGCGGGGCGCCAGCAACTCGACCGTCTCCTCGATCAAGCTGACCAACGGAAACGGGCGTGCGTCGAGATCCAGCTTGCCGGCTTCGATCTTGGAGAAATCCAGGATTTCTTCGATCAACGACAGCAAGGTATCGCCTGAGGTCTTCACCGCCTTGGCATAGGTCGTCTGCTCGGGCGTGAGCGCGGTGTCGAGCATCAAATCCGCCATGCCGAGAATTCCGGTCAGCGGTGTCCGGATCTCGTGGGAAACCAGCGCGAGGAATCGCGACTTGGCGCGGTTCGCGGCTTCCGCCTGATCGCGCGCTTCCGCCAGCGCGCGCTCTCCCTCGGTGCGATCGGTCACGTCACGTCCGACGCTTTGGATTTCCGTATTGTTGTTGGGGCCGAGGTTGACGGAAACCTCGCGCCAGGCGATCCAGCGGCCGCCGTCGGTGGTGGCGATTTTCTGGTCGTGGACGCGCGCGCCGTCCGGCGCGGCCGTGGTATCGCTCTGTTCCAGCGCCGGCAGGGTGAAATCGGTGCCGACCAGCGCCTCGCGGCTGCGGCCCGCGAGCGCGCAGAAGGCATCGTTGGCATAAGTGATGATGCCGCCGCGGTCGCGGCGCACGATCACGTCGCCTTGCGCTTCCAGGAAGCTGCGGGCGCGCTCCTCGACGTCCTTAAGCTCCCAGTTGCGGTCGGCAAGTTCCTCGGTGCGCGCCTCCAGGCGGCGGCATTGCTCGCGCAACGCCCGGTTCCGCTGCAGCAGGAAGGTCACGGCCGCGTAGGCCACTGCGATTATAGCGGCGACGCCGATGGCGAGCAGAGTTGGGTCGACGCTGGCAAAAGCCTGCATGGGTCCACGCGCGATACTGCGGACGGCCCGCGTGGGGAATATGAGCCGGGAAGCTTTGCGAAACCCTTCCCGTCAAGCAACGCGGCGCCGTAGCCTGCGACAAGGTTGACGCAATGCTAATGGGCGCCTGGAATCGTCAAGGCCGGGCATGACGGCAGTTGATCGAAAACGCTTAATATCGCGCCGCGACCTGGCGGTTGCTCAGCTTCCACAGCACCGCGAACAGCGCGGCGGCGTCCTGGTGGGAAAAGCGCGCCGAATGCACGTAGATCTTATAATCCGCATCGGTGCCCTGGCTGGACAGGCTGATGGTGAGGTCGGGCGCGCTTTCCTGGGAGTCGACTTTGATGGTCTTGACTGCGCTGGACCCATTGCAGGCGTTGCCTTCGAC
>JAXDOS010000191.1:0-6564 GCA_034668785.1 Alphaproteobacteria bacterium | reverse complement strand
CATCCATCCCGAGGCAAACGCCGTAACCGGATCCGGAAAGCGCCGCGCCCAAAGATCTTTCAGCGAGGAAGGCGGCGCGATGGTAATCGTACCCGCGAGATCGGCTTTCTTCGCTCCGCGCACAAGCTCCAGCGGCCCGAGATCAATGCCGCGGCTGACATAATAGTTGGTGATCTTCTCCATCACGCCGTGGAGATAGATCGGCTTGTCGTAACCCGTCTGGCGGATCATGGCGATAACGCGCTGCGCCTTGCCGAGCGAATAAGCGCCGACGAGATGTGCGCGTTCCGGGAACAGCGCCACCGAGCGCAAGAGCTTGGCGATCTCGCCTTCGGCATCATGATGACGAAACACCGGCAGCCCGAAGGTTGCCTCGGTGATGAAGACATCGCACGGCACAAGCTCGAAAGGCGCGCAGGTCGGGTCCGGCCTGTCCTTGTAATCGCCGGAGGCGACGATTTTCATGCCGCCGCATTCCACCGCGATCTGCGCGGAGCCAAGCACATGCCCCGCCGGATGAAAGGTGACCTTGATGCCATTGAGATCGATTGTTTCGCCATAGGCGACAGCCTGGGTCGATCCGGCGAAATCATCGCCATAGCGCAGGCGCATGATGTCGAGCGTCTCTTGCGTCGCCAGCACGGCGCCATGGCCGGCGCGGGCATGATCGGAATGGCCGTGGGTAATGAGCGCCTTATCGACCGGCCGCGTCGGATCGATATGGAAGCTGCCGCGCTTGCAGCAGACGCCGGACGGGGTCGGGAGGAGAATGTCTTCGGGACGCATGGGCCTTAGATATGTGTTCTTGCGCACGGTTCGAGATGTTCTTTGTCATTGGCGCGCCGCGAGAACTGATCGAACCAAACTGGCCGCCATCCGTTAACGCGGGCATGTCAAACGCAGAATCGCGGCCATGAGCACGTTGGCGACCATTATCTTGGTCATTGCTGCCATCGGATTTGTCCTGGCAGCGATCGTCTTTATCCTGACGCGGCGGGCGGAGGCGCACTATCCGCCGCTCGGTCGCTTCGTCGAATGCGACGGCGTGCGCCTGCATTACATCGAGCGCGGCGCTCCTGATGGCGAGGTCGTGGTGCTGCTGCACGGCAACGGCTCTTTGCTCAACGGCATGCTGCTCAGCGGCTTGGTCGATCTGGCAGCGCAACGCTATCGCGTCATCTGTTTCGACCGCCCCGGCTTCGGCCATTCGGCGCGGCCGCGCTTGCGCTTGTGGACTCCGGAAGCGCAGGCAGATTTGCTTGCTACGGCCATAAAGAAGCTCGGCGTGCAGAGCGCGCTGGTGTTCGGGCATTCCTGGGGCACGCTGGTGGCTTTGGCGATGGCCGCGCGGCAGCCGGCGCTGGTGCGCGGCCTTGTGCTGGCGTCGGGCTATTATTTTCCGACCGCGCGCAAGGACGTTTGGTTCTTGGTCGGGCCGGCGATTCCGGTGATCGGGGATATTCTGCGTTATACGATTGTGCCGTTCATCGCGCGGCTCACAATCTGGAAACTGATCGCGCTGCTGTTCGACCCCAGGCCCATCCCGGAGAAGTTCAAGCGCGACTTTCCGGTCGAGCTTGCAGTGCGGCCGATTTCGTTGCGCGCCAGCGCGGAAGAAACCGGTTTCATGATCCCCGCCGCGGCGCGTCTGCAGGCGCAGTATCCGAAGCTGCAATGTCCCGCAGTGGTCCTGGCGGGCGACGGCGACCGGCTGGTCGAGATGGAACAGGCCGAACGACTGCAAAAAGTCATGCCGCGCGCGGTCCTGCGGCGGGAGAGCGGTGTCGGCCATATGCTGCATCACGCCGAGCCGGAACGTGTCTTAGATTCCATTGATCTGATGGCGGCATGGAGAGGCGTGGCGGCGGCGGAATAAGGCCGCGGCGAATTTTTCGCTCGACCCCAGCATGCACCTGGCATTAGCTCTCGCCGTGCCCGCTCCACAGCCGACCCGATATGCTGCTGACTTGCCGGAACCCTTCGCCGGCTGGTTCGCCGTGCGTGGCTGGAGTCCGCGCCAGCATCAGCTCGACTTGCTGGCGAAGGCACGCACCGGGCGCTCGGTCCTGCTGATCGCGCCGACCGGCGCCGGCAAGACCCTGGCGGGATTTCTGCCGACGTTGGTGGAATTAAGCGAGGGCGAAGCACCCATTTCCCCCTCCCCTCCACGCGCGGGGCGCACGGAAGGTGGGGAGAAACGCAAACTCACCTCCACCGGCCGCAGCATTCGCCGCGAAGGTGGATTGCACACGCTCTACATCTCGCCGCTGAAGGCGTTGGCGGTCGACATCGCGCGCAATCTGGAAACGCCGGTCGCGGAGATGGATCTGCCGATCCGGCTGGAAACCCGCACCGGCGATACGCCGGTCTCCAAGCGCCAGCGCCAGCGCCGCGACCCGCCGGACATATTGCTGACGACGCCGGAGCAACTGGCGCTGCTGCTCGCCACCGCCGACGCGCCGTTTTTGTTTGGATCGCTGAAGCGCGTCATTCTCGACGAGCTGCACGCCTTGGTCACCTCCAAGCGCGGCGATCTGCTCTCGCTCGGGCTGGCGCGGTTGTTCAAGCTGGCACCGGGACTCACCACCATCGGGCTTTCCGCGACGGTCGCGGAGCCGGAGGAACTCTGCCGCTATCTGCTCCCGCAACCGGAGCGTGGTGAAGGGCTGGCGGATCTGGTCGTGGCCGAAAGCGGGGCCGAGCCGCACGTCACCATGCTCGAGCCGGGCGAGGACTTGCCCTGGGCTGGCCACTCGGCGCGGCATGCGTTTGCGGAAATCTATCAACTCATCAAGCAGCACAAGACCACGCTAGTCTTCGTCAACACCCGCAGCCAGGCGGAGATGATCTTTCACGAGCTGTGGCATCTCAACGACGACGGCCTCGCCATCGCTCTGCATCACGGCTCGCTCGATGTCGCGCAACGGCGCAAGGTCGAGGACGCGATGACGGCGGGGAAGCTGCGCGCGGTGGTCTGCACCTCGTCGCTCGATCTCGGCGTCGACTGGGGCGACATCGATCTGGTCATCAATGTCGGCGCGCCGAAAGGCGCCTCGCGGCTTTTGCAACGCATTGGCCGCGCCAATCACCGGCTTGATGAGCCCTCGCGCGGCATTCTGATTCCCGCCAACCGTTTCGAGGTTTTGGAATGCCGCGCGGCCATCGGCGCGGTGGCCGACCACGCCCAGGACACGCCGCCGCTGCGCAAGGGCGCGCTCGATGTTTTGGCGCAGCACGTGCTCGGCCGCGCCTGCGGCGAGCCGTTTGAGGCGAACGAGCTTTTCCACGAGGTGAGGGCCGCGGCGCCGTATACCGGCCTGACGCGGGCGGATTTCGACGCCGTGGTCGATTTCGTCGCCACCGGCGGCTATGCGCTCAAGGCCTACGAGCGTTTCGCGAAAATCCGCAAAGGCGCGGACGGGCGCTGGCGGGTGACGCATCCGCGCATCGCGCAAAGTTATCGGATGAATGTCGGCACCATCGTCGAAGCGACGATGATGAAAGTCCGCCTGGTGCGCTCGCGCCGCGCTTCGGCGGGGATCGCGCGCGGCGGACGTATCCTCGGCCAGGTCGAGGAATATTTCGCGGAGAACCTGGCCGTCGGCGACACCTTCGTCTTCGCCGGGGAAATTTTGCGCTATGAGGCCATGGTCGAGGACGAGATTTACGTCTCGCGCACCACGGCGACCGATCCGAAAGTGCCCGCCTATGAAGGCGGCAAGTTTCCGCTCTCGACCTATCTCGCAGACCGTGTGCGCAGCCTGATTTCCGATCCGACGCAATGGTCGCCACTGCCGGACACGGTGCGCGAGTGGCTGGAAATTCAGAAATGGGCATCGGCAATCCCCGGCCGCCGCGAGTTGCTGGTCGAAACTTTTCCGCGCGCCGATAAATTCCATCTCGTCTGCTATCCATTCGAGGGGCGGCTCGCCCATCAGACCCTGGGCATGTTGCTGACGCGCAGGCTGGAACGCGCGCGGCTGCGTCCGCTCGGCTTTGTCGCCAACGAATATGCGCTGGCGGTGTGGTGCCTCGGCGATGTCGGGCAGCGTATCGAGCGCGGCGAACTGTCGCTCGCCGCCTTGTTCGACGAGGACATGCTCGGCGACGACCTAGAGGCGTGGCTCGCGGAAACCGCGCTGATGAAGCGTACCTTCCGCACCTGCGCCATCATTGCCGGGCTGATCGAGCGCCGTTTTCCCGGCAAGGAGAAAACTCGACGGCAGATGACGATCTCGACCGATCTGGTCTATGACGTGCTGCGCAAACATCAGCCCGATCACGTCTTGTTGCGGGCAGCGCGCGCCGATGCGGCAACCGGATTGCTCGACATCCGTCGCCTCGGCGATATGCTGTCGCGCATCAAGGGCCGAATCGTCCATAAGGCACTCGATCGGGTCTCGCCACTGGCGGTGCCGGTGATGCTGGAGATCGGCCGCGAGACCGTCTATGGCGAAGCGTCGGACGTGCTGCTGGCGGAAGCCGCGGACGAATTGGTGAAGGAGGCGATGGGTGAAGGCCGTCGAAGGAGCGCTGAAGGCAGAGGACGCCGTTAGCGATCACGTCATCACTATTGCCGGAATAACGGTGGTCGCCGACCAGGCCGGCGCCTTGTATTGGCCGGAAGAAAATCTGCTCGCCGTCGCCGACCTGCATTTTGAAAAAGGATCGAGCTTTGCCAAGCGGGGCATGCTGCTGCCGCCCTATGATACCGCGGCGACGCTGGCGCGGCTGGCGCTGCTCATTGTGCGTTATGCACCGCGCCGCGTGGTGGCCCTCGGCGACAATTTCCATGACGGCGAAGGCGCAAGCCGTCTCGCCGACTCCGACCGCGAGGGCATCATGGCGCTGCAACGCGGCCGTGATTGGATCTGGATCAAAGGCAACCACGATCCGGAACCCGCGGAAGGCATCGGTGGCCAATTCGCCGCCACACTCACAATTGGCGCACTCACATTCCGTCATGAACCGAATTCAAAACCCGCGGATGGCGAGATCGCCGGTCATCTGCATCCGGTGGCGCGGGTCAGTCATCGTGGCCGTACGGTGCGGCGCCGCTGTTTCGCCTGTGACGGAAAGCGGGCGGTGATGCCGGCCTTCGGCGCCTATGCGGGCGGATTGAATATTCTCCACGAAGCCTTCGCAGGGCTGTTTGAGCGGCGCGCTTTTACCGCGCATATGCTGGGCGAGAGCCGCCTCTATGCCTTCCCCGGCAAGCAGTGCCTGGCGGATTGACCCGTAGCGCAGCAAAACTCGTTTAATTGCTTTTAATCGCCGAACGAAATCCCCGTCGCGCGCGCGGTCATGACAATGTCCTGCGAGGGATCGACGCGCTTGAGCCCGCCGAGCGCTTCCGTAATCGGGATCGTCACGATTTTGGATGACTGGAGCGCCACCATTTGACCCCAGCGGCCCTCGGCGACGGCCCGTACCGCGGCGCCGCCGAAACGCGTAGCGAGCAGACGGTCATAGCCAGTGGGCGTGCCGCCGCGTTGCAGATGTCCCAGCACCAGCGAGCGGCATTCCTTGCCGGTGCGTAGCTGGATTTCCCGCGCCAGCCGGTCAGCGATGCCGCCAATGCGCGGCGCCTGGCCAGGCAGCGATTCGCCGAAAATGGAGGGCTGGCCGCCGGTCGGAAATGCACCCTCGGCCGCAACGACGATGGAGAAAAGCTGCCCGGCTTGATCGCGCGCGCGGATCTTCTCACAGACTTTGTCCAGGTCGTATGGGATCTCCGGTATGAGAATAACGTCGGCCGATCCGGCAACCCCGCTATGCAGCGCAATGAATCCGGCGTTGCGACCCATCACCTCCATGACGATGACCCGGTCATGGCTCTCTGCCGTCGTATGCAGCTTGTCGATCGCCTCGATGGCCGTGTTTACTGCCGTGTCGAAGCCGAAGGTGGTGGCCGTGCCGCTGACGTCGTTGTCGATTGTCTTCGGTACGCCGATGATGTTGACGCCGCGCTCGTAGAGCCGCTGCGCGATGTCCAGAGAACCGTCGCCACCGATAGAGACGATGGCATCTATACCTAACTCTCGCGCACGCGCGATGAGTTCCCCCGAACGATTCACCTCCTCCATGTTTCCGTCCGCGCGCTGGCGCGGATAGTGAAACGGATTGGCGCGGTTGGTCGTGCGAAGGATAGTGCCGCCGAGCCGGCCGATGTCACGCACGATTTCGGGCGTCAGCGAAATGACGGCATCTTCGCCCAGCAGTCCGGCGAAGCCGCGCTTGATGCCGAGAACGCTCCAGCCCCGATGGGTCGCGGAAAGCACGACCGCGCGAATGACGGCGTTAAGCCCGGGAGCGTCGCCACCGCCGGTAGACAATGCGATCTGCATGGAAGAGCCCGAGTCGTTTGAGCGTCATAGGTCCAGTCAGGCACTCAATTTGGCCAAAAGCTTGATGGCCGCAGTTCCTTGAACGTTTGGTGGGCCCGGGAGGACTCGAACCTCCAACCAGACCGTTATGAGCGGTCGGCTCTAACCATTGAGCTACAGGCCCCCAGAGACATGACCGCCGGTCATGTCCAGCACGCGTATGACCTACAATCGCGTT
>JAXDOS010000190.1:0-42056 GCA_034668785.1 Alphaproteobacteria bacterium | reverse complement strand
CTGCAACCGCATTCGCGCCGTCTTCGCCAGCGTGCGGTAGCGCTCGATTGTCACCACCTCCGCCGCCAGGCGCGACAGCACAGCCGCCTGGTAACCCGATCCGGTACCGACTTCGAGGATACGGTGGTGCGGGCGGACGCCGAGCTGCTCGCTCATATAGGCGACGACATAGGGCTGGCTGATGGTCTGGCCGCAGGCGATCGGCAACGCGTGGTCGGCATAGGCGCTCTCAAGGTGCCCGCGTTCGACGAAATGCTCGCGCGGCACCTCGTCCATGGCGCGCAAAACCGCCTGGTCGCTAATCCCGCGCCGGCGGAGATTCAGCAGGAATTCCATGCGGCCGACGCGGTCGTCTGCAGGCCCTCCCATGGGCATTTCCGTCCTCTTTGGTGCCCGGCGCCTCGTCGGGTTAAGCGCCAGTTAGTTTTGTACCATGCGGCTAATTGCCTGCGGACTGTATTTGCAATAGGAAGCCCATAGCGACCGCAATGGGGGAGCTCATCGCTCCATGAATTCGTCGGCTGAAAAGGCTACCGCGCAGCCCGCCGGACGCCGCATCTTTGTGGTCGAAGATGAATTCCTGATCCGGATGCTGCTCGAGGACATGCTGACCGATCTCGGCTATGCGCTCGCCGGCGTCGCCGGGCGTATCGATGAAGCGATCGAAATAGCCAAGACCGTCGAATGCGACCTCGCCATTCTGGACGTCAATCTCGACGGCCAGGAGGTCTTTCCCGTAGCCGACCTTCTGTCCAAACGTGGAATGCCGTTCATTTTCGTGACCGGCTATGGCGGCCGCGGGCTGCCCGATCCCTATGGCAATCACCCGGTGCTGCAAAAGCCGTTTCAAATGGAAGAGCTGAACAGCACATTGGCGCGGTTGCTGCCGGCGCGCTAACAAATCTAGCGAAACACTTCCGCCAACCGCGCCTTGAACGGCTCGTCGGTCAAGTCGAGTCGCAACGGCGTCACCGAGATGCGGTTTTCCGCCAGCGCCGACATGTCGCTGTCGCTGCGTATTTTCGGAGACTGCCGCCGCTTGAACGCGATCCAGTAATAGGGATTGCCGCGCCCGTCCTTGCGCTCATCGATCCCCAACATTTCCTGATCGCGCTTACCTTGCTTGGTGATGGCAATGCCCTTGACCTGGCCGGGCGGGCAATCGGGAAAATTCACATTGATGAGGACGTCGCGCGGGATGCCTTCCGCCAGCACGCGGCGGATCAGATCGGGCGCGTAACGCAGCCCGGTTTCCCAATGCGGATTGGGCCGGTTCGCCGAATTATAAGCTTGCGACAGCGCCAGCGACGGAATTCCGAGCACGGCGCCTTCCATGGCTCCGGCTACGGTGCCGGAATAGGTCACGTCGTCGGCGGCGTTGCGCCCGCGATTGACGCCGGAGAGCACGAGGTCGGGCGAGCCCTCGGTCATCAAATGGTGCGCGCCCATGATGACGCAGTCGGTCGGCGTGCCTTTAACCGCGAAACGGCGCGGCCCGATCTTTCGCAGACGCAAAGGATCGTTGATCGAGAGCGAATGCGAAACGCCGGACTGATCGTTTTCCGGCGCCACCACCCAGACATCGTCGGACAGCGCACGCGCGATCTGCTCGCAGATGTCGAGACCCTCGGCGTGGATGCCGTCATCGTTGGTGACCAGGATGCGCATCAGTATTTCATTTGTCATGGCCGGGCTTGTCCCGGCCATCCCGATAAGACTGCCGCAACGCTGCCCACCTAAGCGGGATGCCCGGCACGAGGCCGGGCATGACGAAATAGACAACTTTGTCCTTCCTCACGCCTCTTCCCCAACGCTCGTCATGCCGCCCATGTACGGCCGCAGCGCATCAGGCACCGCGATCGAGCCGTTGCCCTGCTGATAGGTTTCCATCACCGCGATCAGCGCGCGGCCGACGGCGACGCCGGAACCGTTGAGTGTATGCAGGTGGCGCGGGCTGCCGCCCTTGGGACGGAAGCGCGCATCCATGCGCCGCGCCTGGAACTCGCCGCAGACCGAGCAGGAGGAAATCTCCCGATACGTCCCCTGCCCCGGCAGCCAGACTTCGATGTCGTAGGTTTTCTGCGCGGCGAAGCCCATGTCGCCGACGCAGAGCGTGACGACGCGATAATGCAGGTCGAGTCGGCGTAACACTTCCTCGGCGCAGCTCAACATGCGTTCGTGCTCGTCGCGGCTTTTTTCCGGCGTGGTAATGGAGACCAGCTCGACCTTGGTGAACTGGTGTTGCCGGATCATGCCGCGGGTATCTTTGCCAGCAGCGCCTGCCTCGGCGCGGAAGCACGGCGTGCAGGCGGTGAAGCGCAACGGCAATTCGGCTTCGTCGAGGATCGACTCGCGTACCAGGTTCGTCAGCGGTACTTCGGCGGTGGGAATGAGCCAGAAGCGTGTATCCTGGAGAGCGATCTTTTCGAGCGCAAGAATTTCTTCTTTTTTCGCTCCCTCAAGGCGATCGAGCATATCTAAGGCTTCGCCAACAAATTTCTGAATTTTCGGATCGCTCCCAACAAAAAATTGGTCTTCGGAAAATTTTGGCAGTTGCGCCGTACCGAACATCACGTCATCGCGCACCAGCAGCGGCGGATTCACTTCGTTATAGCCATGCTCCTGCGTGTGCAGATCGAGCATGAATTGCCCGAGCGCGCGTTCCATCCGCGCCAGCCCACTTTTCAACACCACGAAGCGTGCGCCGGAAAGTTTCGCCGCGGTTTCGAAATCCATCATCCCGAGCGCTTCGCCAAGATCGAAATGTTGCTTCGGCGGAAAATTGTAATCGCGCTTGGCGCCAAACTTATGCTTCTCGACGTTGTCTTTCTCGTCCTTTCCATCAGGCACGTCGTCCGCCGGCAGATTGGGAATCCACGCCAGCGTGTCATTCAATTCCTGGGATAGCTTTTTTTCCTCCGC
Source organism: Alphaproteobacteria bacterium (assembly GCA_034668785.1). Classification (GTDB taxonomy): domain Bacteria; phylum Pseudomonadota; class Alphaproteobacteria; order Rhizobiales; family Xanthobacteraceae; genus CANKHA01. The sequence continues at coordinate 39,134 of JAXDOS010000190.1, read as the reverse complement.
TTCCAGTGCCGGAATCGTTGTCTTCAATTCCGCGACCTCGGCCATCAGCTTCGCGGCTGCCGCCTCATCCTTTTTCTTCTTGGCTTCGCCGATCTCTTTCGAGGCGGCGTTGCGGCGCGCCTGCGCCTGCTCAAGCTTGGTGATGGCGGCGCGGCGGCGCTCGTCGAGTTCAAGCAGCGTCTTGGAGGAAAATCGTTTCCCCGACTCGTCGTCGAGGTTGCGCCGCTGCAAGCCGCGGTCAAAGGCGGCGGCGTTGTCGCGGATCCATTTGATGTCGTACATGGATGTTCCAAATGCCTTTCCCGTCATGCCCGGCCTTGTGCCGGGCATCCACGACTTAACCCTGGTCGAGGCCAAGACGTGGATGGCCGGGACAAGCCCGGCCATGACGAGTCAATAATTCAACGCGGAGCAGCATACCTTACTCCGCCGGCTTCGCCTCGGGCGCCGCGCCGGCAGCACTCCCCGCCGCGCCTTTCTTTTCCACAAAACGCACCGACCAGATCGACCCCTCGTAGAGAAGCAAAAGCGGTAAGGCAAGCGAGGCCTGGCTGATGACGTCCGGGGGCGTCAGCACGGCGGCGATGACAAAGGCGACGACCATGAAGTGGCGGCGCTTTTCCCTAAGCTGTTGCGAGGTGATGATGCCGATGCGCCCGAGCAATGTCAGGATCACCGGCAGTTGGAAAGCGATGCCGAAAGCGAAGATCAGCGACATCATCAACGAGAGATATTCGCCGACCTTAGGCAACAGCGCGATTTCCGCCTGGCCGTCCCCGCTCGACTGCTGCATGCCGATAGAGAAACGCACCAGCATGGGAAATACCAACAGATAGACCACCATGGAACCGAGCAGGAAGAATACCGGCGTCGCGACCAGATACGGCAGGAAGGCGTAGCGTTCATGGCGATAGAGGCCCGGCGCCACAAACATATAGATTTGCGCGGCGATGACCGGAAACGACAGAAAGGCCGCGCCGAACATCGCCAACTTGATCTGGGTGATGAAATATTCGAGCAGCGCGGTGTAGATGAATTTCGAATTCTCCGGTCCCGCGACCCAGACAAACGGCCATACCAGGATGTTGTAGATCGACTTGGCGAAGAAAAAGCAGAGGGCGAACATGATGGCGAAGGCGATGACCGCCTTGATCAGCCGCGAACGCAGCTCGATCAGATGCTCCATCAACGGAGCCTTCGTGGACTCGATGTCCTCGTGGCTCATCCGCGATGCCCTTCGTCGGCGGGCTTCGGCGCTTCGGGAGTCGCGGCAACAGCCGGTTCCGCTTGCAGTTGAGCTGCGTCGGCTACGGGCTGCGATCCGGTCATCACCGGCTGAGTGACTACCGGCTGGGTTATCGGCGGGGTGCCGGCCTCGGCGATGCTGTCAAAAGGCGTCTCGAAGGAGCGCACGGCCTGCTTGTTCAACTCCTCGATGTCTTTCTTCAGGTCGGCCATCTCGGCTTCGCGCATGGCTTCCTGGAATTGCCCTTGGAACTCAGATCCCATGCGGCGGATTTTGGTCATCCATTGGCCAAGCGTGCGCAACACGCCCGGCAATTCCTTCGGCCCGATGGCGATCAGCGCAACGATGCCGATGACGATAAACTCGCCCCAACCGATGTCGAACATTGAGGATCAACTCCAGACGCCGCTAGGCCGTATCACGGCCGGCGTCCCTCTCAGACGTGGCGCAGGACCGCCGCGACGCTTTAGACCGTGCCGCCCTCGAACCGCTTTTCCGTATCGGCCCGGTGTTTCAGGTCGGTCGCGCTGTTGGTCGTCGCGCCGGGAGCGGCGTTGTGGTTGATGGTCTTCACCGGCACGTCTTTGGCGGTTTCCGTGTCTGCCTTGTCCTCGTCCGACATGCCCTTCTTGAAGGCCTTGATGCCCTGGGCAACGTCACCCATGAGTTCGGAAATCTTGCCGCGGCCGAACAGCAGCAGGACGACAACGACCACGACAATCCAGTGCCATATGCTCAAGGAACCCATTCGAACCCTCCGCATCGGCGGCGCGTGCAAAGCCTCGCCCGCCGATTGTTTCACGTGAAACTAGGCCCCGGAGCGGGCGAAAACAAGGACTTCGGCCGGTTTCATTGCAGCAGGACGCCGGAAGCGACTCGTTATTCCTCGACGCGCGAGGGCGGCGGCGCCAGGCCGAAATCGAGGTCGCCGGGCTCCAGTGGGTCCTCATCGTCGCGCAGCGCCGGATCGTCGGAGGGAACCGGCACGGCAAAGCCCGCCGGCAAGCGGCCATCCAGCAGACCGGAACCCTTGAGTTCATCAAGGCCGGGAAGATCGTCCAACCTCTCAAGCCCGAAATGGGACAGGAAGGCTTCCGTGGTGCCATAGGTCACCGGCCGCCCCGGAGTCTTGCGCCGCCCGCGCGGGCGTACCCAGCCGGTCTCCAGCAGAACGTCCAGTGTGCCTTTCGACGCCACCACGCCGCGGACCTCCTCGATCTCCACACGGGTAACAGGCTGGTGATAGGCGACGATCGCGAGCGTCTCGATGGCGGCCCGCGACAATTTGCGCGTGACAACGGAGTCCTTGGTCAGCAGCCAAGACAGATCGCTGGCGGTGCGAAAACTCCATTTTCCGGCGACACGGACCAGGTTGACGCCGCGCGGTGCGTATTCGGCCTGCAGGCGGTTCAACGCGTCGCCAACGTCGGTGTCCGCCGGAAGCCGTGCGGCAAGAACAGTTTCATCGAGCGGCTCCGCGGACGCAAACAGCAACGCCTCTAATAGCCGCAGCTCTTCCGGCCGCGCTTCACTCATGGACTCAACCTCATTCTGCACGATCGTCAGGCGCCTCTCAGCTAGACTTGCCATCACTGCGGCTCCCTCTTGTTTCCCTACGTGGCGCGCGGACTTGGTGTGGCGCCCGAATCGCTTGTGACCTCACGAACAACCATACGCCTGCGCATGTAGATTGGGGCGAAGGCCGCATGCTGGTGCAATTCAGCGACGCCCTCGCGGACCATTTCCAGCGAAGCGGCAAAGCTCGATGCGACCACCGTCGGCACAAGCGCAGGTTCGACCATATAGGCGAGAAGAAATTGGTCGAGCCGGCTCCAGTCCGCGGCCTGGCCGAGCAGACGCTCAAGCGCGATACGGGCTTCGGCCAGCGACCACACCGTCCGTTTAGCGAAACGCACGTGTCCAAGCACGCTTTTCTGGCGTTGAACGGCATAAGCGGAAAGCAAATCGTAGAGGGTTGCGGAGTATTGCGGGTGCTTGATTTCCGCGATTGGTTCCGGCTGACCGCGGGCGAAGATATCGCGGCCGAGCTGAGGACGAACCAACAATTGCTCGGCCACGTGGCGGAACGCCTCGAGCCGCCGCAGCCGATTGGCGAGCGCGGTCGCCATATCTTCGGCGCTCATGCCGTCCGGTCCGCTGGTCTCCGGCAACAGCAGCCGCGACTTCAGGTAGGCCAACCACGCCGCCATCACCAGATAATCGGCCGCAAGCTCCAACCGCAGCTTTCGCGCTTCCTCGATGAAGACCAGATATTGATTGGCCAGCGCCAGAATCGAAATCTTCGCCAGATCGACCTTTTGCTGACGGGCGAGCACCAGCAGCAAATCCAGCGGGCCTTCGAAGCCTTCCACGTCGACGACCAATGCCGGCTCGTCGGCGGCGCGTTCCGCAACATCCATTTCAAAGGGCAGATCGCCGGGGGTCATGACGACACCATCGCGACGCCAGCCATCATCGCGGAAAACTCAGCGCGCGCCGCGGCAAGGTCGGTCTCCTTCGGCGGACGGCGCGAGGCCAAGGCGGCATCAGCGCGGCGGCCGGCCTCCCCGACCAGCATTGGGCTTTCCGCTGCCACTTGCTGCATTTCCGCAAAGCTGCCGTTGCAATGAAGCGCTACGTCGCAACCCGCCGCGAGAGCCGCGCGGGTGCGCTCAGCGATTGAACCTGACAATGCGCCCATGGCGATGTCGTCGCTCATCAGGAGGCCCCCAAAGCCGATGAAGCCGCGAATCACTTCCGTGATCATCATCGCCGAAGTTGTCGCCGGTGACACGGGGTCTATTGCGGTAAACACCACATGGGCGGTCATGGCGAGGGGCAAGCCCGCGAGCGGCCGGAAAGCCGCGAAGTCGGTGGCTTCAAGTGTGGCCCGTTCGGCGTTCACCACCGGAAGGCGGGCATGGCTGTCGGCGGTAGCCCGGCCATGACCGGGGATATGCTTGAGCACCGGCAACACCCCACCGTCGCGCAGGCCCCCGGCCACAGCGGCAGCAATGGCCGAAACCTTACCCGGCGTATTCCCATAGGCGCGGTCCCCGATAACCGGGTCCGCCCCTTCCACCGGCACGTCCCCTAGAGGCAAGCAGTCCACATCGATCCCAATCTCCGTGAGGTCCGCGGCAATCAGCCGGGCGCCCAGCCGGGCAGCCGCCAGCCCCTTCGCCGCGTCCTGATTGTAAAGCCGGCCATAGGCGCCGCCTGGGGGGTAAGCAGGCCAGTCCGGCGGACCCAACCGCTGCACCCTGCCGCCCTCCTGGTCGATCAGCACAGGGGCATCGCGGCCCACCGTCGTTCGGAAACTATCAATCAGCGCCCGGACTTGGGCGCGGGATTCGATGTTGCGCTTGAACAGGATCAATCCCCAGGGCTGAGCCTCGCGCAGGAAGGCGCGTTCGTTCGGCGGCACCGTCTTCCCGGCCAACCCTGTAATGAATGCGCGCACCGTCATCGGCGCGGATTAGCCCGCGCCGGCGGTAGGGGTCAACCGGCGCGATCTAATTTATGGGGACGACGCACTGGCCGCCGGCCGACTTCAAGCTGCCGCAAAACTCGCGCGCTTGGTCGATCGAGGTGAAGGGCCCGACCATGGTCCGGAAATAGATTCCTTTGTCGCCGAGGTCAGCACGGCGAATGATCGGCTGACGGTCGCTCAATAGGTTCGGAAATTTCGATTGCAGCGCCCGGAAGGAGGCCTGCGCCTCCGGCTCGCTGCGCTGGGAGGAAAGCTGCACGGTGTATGATCCCGCTTCCCCGCCGCTCGAAGCCGATGCAACACGAGCCGGCGTAGCGGGCGCGGCAACTGCCCGGGCTGGTGGCGGCGCCGAAGGAATGGCTGCGGTGTTTGTCCCCTGCGGATTGAGCGAAAGCGGCGCGCTACCGGCAGGCTGCGCCGGACCGGGAGCCGTCGGCGGTTTCGCAGCGACTCGCTGATTTGCCGGCGGAGCACTCGGCGCGCTTGTGCTTGGAGGGATCGTGGCGACCGCATTCCGAGTTGCAGGAATGCCGCTTGGCCGGACCGCGCTGGGGCCGATCGCCAGCGGCTGGTCCGGACGGATCGTGACGGTGCGAACTTTTTTCGGCTCGCTGGACGCGGGCCCTACAGAAGGCGAGGCGGCGAGCGTCGACGATATGGTGGCGGAATCCGGCCTGTCTGATGCATTTGGAAGGCCGGGAAAGACCGCGCGCGGAGCGGACCGTGCAGGTTCCTTGATGTCGATCGGCTGTTCTTCGCGGGAGACGACCTTTTCGCCCTGACTGGTGTCGCCCACGCGATCATAGATGAGTTTCGCTGGTTCGCCGCTTTGGCCCGGCACCTTCGTCGGAGCTGTGTCCGCCTTGATGACCGGCGGCGATGTCGCCGTGCCGCCGGCACCATAGAAGGTGCGGTAAGCCAAAGCACCGCCCCCGCCCAATACCGTGAGGCCGATCAAGATCGCGACCAGCCCAAAGCGGCTGCGGCGCGGCGTTTCCGGCGTGTCGTCGTAGCCCTCGTCGCCGTGCGGCATCGGCGCCGGGTTCTCGTAATAAGTTTGCGTCTCGTGACCTTCGGCGGGCGCAGCGCTGCCATATATCGCCGGGTCGTAGGCCGGTTGGAACCCGGCCCCGCTCCCGTGCACGTCGAGGTATTGATTGGCTGGTTGACTGCTGGATGGCTGAGCAGCCTGCTGGACGCCGTAGGCATTCCGCTGCGGCGCGCTCGCGGCCTGGGGCTGGCGAACGGCGCGGGCGGCTTCATTCAGCCGCAAATCAACAAAAGGATCATTCTGGCCGATGAGCCGAGCCAGTTCCGCGAGGGGGTCATTTGACTGGCGGCCATCCGCGGCAGGCGCGGGTTCCCCGCGCCCGTTGGGATCGTGCGAACGGTAAGACCGGAAAGTGCTGCTGTCAGCCATGTTTAAACCCGCCACCGGTTCATGCGTCGCGCTCGTCCTGCTCTCGGTCCATACCCTTGGGGCACGTGAAAGGACCGGCATCGAGCGCGATTACCGCATCTCGTCTGGGGCCTCGACACCGAGCGATGCGAGCCCGGCGGCGAGAACGGTCGCCACGCCATGCACGAGCGCAAGGCGGGCCGAGGTCATTAATGGATCATTCTGGATAATGAAGCGTAAATGTGACGCGTCGTTCCCCCGCGTCCATAAGGAGTGGAATTCGCTCGCAAGCTCATACAAGTAAAAGGCAATCCGGTGAGGTTCATGGCTTAAAGCGGCAGCTTCGACCAAGCGCGGATAGAGGGCGATCCGGCGCATGAGGGCAAGTTCGGCGGGGTCCTGGAGCCGATCGATGGGGGCTTGGGCCAAGGCCGCGGCCCGCGCGCTTGCTTCCACCGGGAGGTCGGGAACAACCTCCCGCGCATTTCGGAAGATCGACTGGCTGCGAGCATGGGCGTACTGGACGTAGAAGACCGGATTATCCTTCGACTGCTCGATGACCTTGGCTAAATCGAAATCCAGCGGTGCATCGTTTTTGCGAAACAGCATCATGAAGCGCACGGCGTCGCGTCCGACCTCGTCAACGACCTCCCGCAACGTCACGAATTCCCCCGCCCGCTTCGACATCTTCACCGGCTCGCCGGCGCGGAAAAGTTTGACGAGCTGGACGATTTTGACATCGAGATCGACTTTGCCGCCGCTGACGGCTTCGACCGCCGCATGCATACGCTTGACATAACCGCCGTGGTCCGCGCCCCACACGTCGATCATGCTGCGGAAGCCGCGATCGAATTTCGTCTTGTGATAGGCGATGTCGGAAGCGAAATAAGTGTAGCTGCCGTCAGACTTCTTCAGCGGCCGGTCGACGTCGTCGCCAAACGCTGTGGCGCGAAACAATAATTGCTCGCGGTCCTCCCAATCCTCGACCGGCGCGCCCTTTGGCGGCGGCAATCGGCCCATATAGACGAGACCTTTGGACCGCAATTCCTCAATCGTGGCCTCGACCGCGCTGGCGTTGCCTTCGGCGAGTGAGCGTTCCGAAAAGAACACATGATGCTTGACGTTAAGGGCTGCGAGATCGTCGCGGATCCTATCCATCATCATGGCGATGGATTTATCGCGGACGAGAGGCAGCCATTCGGTCTCTGGCATATCCATAAGCTTGTAGCCATACTCGGCTTTGAGAGCCTCCCCGACAGGTATCAGGTAGTCGCCTGGATACACACCTTCGCCTGCAAAAACGACGGTTTCACCATGTGCCCCGCGGTATCGCAGATAAGCGGAACGAGCGAGCACATCGACCTGAGCGCCGGCGTCATTGATGTAGTATTCGCGTGTCACCTTGAATCCGGCCAACGCCAAAAGAGTGGCCAGTGCGTCGCCGAACACGGCGCCGCGGCAATGGCCAACATGCATAGGGCCGGTTGGATTGGCAGACACATATTCGACGTTGACGGCTTCGCCCTGCCCCACGTCGCTACGGCCATAGGCCACGCCAGCCCGCAGTACCGCGCGCAACTCATCCGTCCAGGCGCTGGGTTTTAGCGTCAGGTTGATGAAACCTGGACCGGCGACATCGACCTTGGCGATCAAATCGTCGGCGCGAAGTTTCTCGGCGATCGCTTCCGCTAGTTCGCGTGGCTTCTTGCCCGCATCCTTTGCCAAGACCATCGCCGCATTGGTGGCCATATCGCCGTGGGCGGTATCCCGCGGCGGCTCGACGACGACGCGCGACTGATCGATGTTGGCGGGCATCAGCCCAGAGACGACAAGCGCGTCGTTCGCGGCACGGACGCGATCGAGCACAGCGGCAAAAATATTTTTATGCTTTTCGCTCGGATTCATGGGCTTTTCTGCAAACAACCGCGCGCCGCGGGCGCTGCGCCGACTAACGCAGTTCCGGGGTCGAGTCAAAGTGGCGCGCGTGTTCGATCAGCGCGTAGCGGTCGGTCATGCCGGCGATGAAGTCCCCGATCCGGCGCGCCTGGCCATGGACATCAGCCGCGCCCGCGCCGGCGGCCCATTCCGCCGGCATGTCGGCCGGCGCGGCGATGTAATGGGCGAACAGTTCGCGCACCACCCGTTCAGCATCGGACATGATGCCGGCGATGCGCGGGTGCCGATACATGCGTGGCTTGAGAAAGCCCTTGATGGCGCTATCGGTCGCTCTCATGGCCGGCGAAAATCCCGCCACCGGCTTGCCGGCGCGGCGCACATCCTCGGACGAACGCGGCGCTAGCGCCTCGAGGTTTCGCCGCGTGTGGGCGATCACATCCTCGATCATTTGCCCGATCAGGCGCCGGACCAACTCATGCACCAGACGCTCGATCTCCAAATGCGGGTATTGGCTGCGGATGGAGTCAACGATGGCGCCGACCAGCGGCACTGCCGCGATGTCATCCACCGTAAAGAGGCCGGCGCGCAACCCATCGTCGATGTCATGCGCATCGTAGGCGATGTCGTCGGCGATGGCGGCGACCTGCGCCTCGGCGCTGGGAAAGCTCCAGAGATCGAGATCCTGCACCGCGCCATATAAGCGGATGGCCTCCGGCAACCCGCTTTCGCCGTAGCGTCCGATCGGACGGCCGTCGCCGTCAGTCAGCGGACCGTTGTGCTTGACGATTCCTTCGAGGGTTTCCCAGGTCAGATTCAAGCCGTCGAAAACCGGATAGCGCCGCTCCAGCTCGGTCACGATCCGCAACGTCTGAGCGTTATGGTCGAAGCCGCCATGTTCCTGCAGGCAAGCGTCCAGCGCGCGCTCACCGGCGTGGCCAAATGGCGGATGGCCGAGATCGTGCGCCAGGGCCAACGCTTCGCTCAGATCCTCGTCCAGACCCAAAGCGCGGGCGAGCGCGCGGGCGATCTGCGCGACTTCAAGCGTGTGCGTGAGCCGGGTGCGGTAGTGGTCGCCCTCGTGGAAGACGAAAACCTGGGTCTTGTGTTTCAGACGACGGAAGGCGGTTGAATGGATGACGCGGTCGCAATCGCGCCGGAACGCGTTGCGGGTCGCACTCGGCGGTTCAGGATACACGCGGCCGCGGCTGGCGCTCGGATCGGAGGCGTATACTGCGCGCGTGCAACCCGCTTCAATCGCCATGGTTTCCTCGCCGCCCGCGAATTGACCTGGGAAGGGTGGCGCCCTTAACTAGCAAAAATAAAGGAGCAAAGGCGGCAAATGACGCTGATCATCAACAACCACGAAGTCGAGCAGGTGCTGACGATGGAAACCACCATCGAAGCACTGGAAGAATCCTACCGGAACCTCGCTCTCGGCGAGGCCGTCTGCCGTCCGCGCATAGACATCCGTATCCCGACGAGTGATCCGAAAAAAAATTATCAATGGGGCACCATGGAGGGCGGCTCCACGGCGGGTTATTTCGCCATCCGCATGAAGTCCGACATCATCTACGAGCAAACCTATAACGGTGTCACCACGCAGGAGAAATATTGCACGCGTCCCGGCCTCTATTGCGGCTTGGTCCTGCTCACCTCCATCGAGAATGGCGAGCCGCTGGCCTTCATCAACGACGGCGTCCTGCAGCATATGCGGGTCGGCGCCGACGGCGGCATCGGCGTCAAATACATGGCGAATGAGGCCGCCGAAGTGATCGGCATGCTCGGCTCCGGCGGCATGGCGCGCACGCATATGCAGGCCTTCACCCATGTGCGCAACATCAAGAAGCTTCAGGTGTTCAGCCCGACCAAGGAAAACCGCGAGGCTTTCGGCCGCGAGATGGCGCGCAAATACAATATCGAGGTCCAGGTCTGCAGCCGCGCCGAGGACGTCGACAAAGGCGCGCATATCCTCGCCGCGCTGACCGACTCGACTGTGTCGGTGACCGACGGGAGCTTGTTGGAAAAGGGCGCGCATATCGTCGTCGTCGGCGGCAGCGGCAAGCCCGACGCCGAAGCGCTGAAACGCGTCGATGTCTATTTGCGTTTCGGCGACACCCCCGCTCCAGTGGGCCATCCAGAGCTCGCCACGGACGCCGAGCATATCGGCTACCAAGCGCGTCCCGATACGCAAAAACACGGAGATGGCCGCAAGAAAGGACGCGTGCACGGCGTGGCGCTCCCGGACAAGCGCATCACGCTGGCGGACCTCGTTAATGGTAATGCCAAGGGACGGACATCGGCGGACCAAATCACCTATTCCGAACGCGGCAATATCCAGGGCGCGCAATTCTACGCGGTGGCCGGTCGAGTTTATGAATTGGCGAAGCGCGCGGGGCTCGGGCACGAGATTCCCACAAGCCTGTTCCTGCAGGATATCCGGAACTGACACACGTGATCGGCTTGTCAGTGCTGGAGAAAACCTTATATGTCGGAGCATGACACAAGCGGAATCCGTGGAAAACAAGCTCACCGCAACAGTCACCGTCAGCGAACAAGCTGCGCGGCGGATCGGCGAGATCTTGAGCCGCGAAGCTGGCGGCGCCAAGCTTCGCGTGAGCGTCGAGGGCGGTGGCTGCTCTGGGTTTCAGTATAAATTTGATGTCGAGCGGGACCAAGCGCCCGACGACATGGTGATCACGCGCGGCAACGCCATTGTGCTGATCGATCCGGTTTCGCTTGGCTATCTCGCCGGATCGCAGATCGATTTCGTCGATGATCTGATCGGCGCATCGTTCAAGGTGAACAACCCGAACGTCACCGCTTCCTGCGGTTGCGGGACCAGCTTCGCGCTCTGAGGATTCCCTACTCCGCCGCGACCGGCTGCGGCCTTCCCGCATGATCGGAATGCCCGGCCTCTGGAATCTCTTCCACCTGTGGCTCAAGACGACGCTTGAGCATCCGGTCGAAGACATCCAAGTAGATGTAGATGACGGGCGTGATGTAGAGCGTGAGAAGCTGCGACACGCATAGCCCACCGACGACCGCGATGCCCAAGGGCTGCCGCAGTTCGGCGCCGGCCCCGGCGCCCAGCGCAATCGGTAGTGTGCCGAAGATCGCGGCAAAGGTGGTCATCATGATCGGACGGAAGCGCAGCAGCGCCGCTTCGCGGATCGCCGCCTCGGCGGAAAGGCCGACGCGGCGGCGCTCGATGGCGAAATCGATCATCATGATCGCGTTCTTCTTGACGATACCGACCAGCATCACGATGCCGATCATGGCGATGACGGAAAGATCCATGCGGAACGCCATCAGCGTAAGCAGCGCGCCGACGCCGGCCGAGGGAAGTCCGGAGATGATGGTGATGGGATGGATGAAGCTTTCATACAAGACGCCGAGCAGCACATAGGCCGCGAAGATAGCAGCGAGAACCAACACAAGCTGGCCCTTCTGCGAGTCCTCGAACACCTGTGCCGCGCCCTGGAAGCCCTTTGAAATAGTCGCGGGAAGGTTCGCCTCTTCCTCCACCACTTGAATGGCATCCTTGGCAGTTCCGAGCGCCGTGCCCGGCGCAAGATTGAACGAAATGGTCACGGCGGGTTGCGAAGCCTGATGATTGACCAGCAGCGGACCTACTGTCGGCACTAGGCGCGTCACCGCTTCCAATGGCACGGATTGGCCGGAGGAAGTTTTTACATAAACTTTGGAAAGCGCAGAGGTATCGGTCTGATATTCCGGCAACGTCTGAAGAATGACTTGATAATCGTTGTCCGACGTGAAGATTGTAGCAACCTGACGGTTGCCAAAGGCATTGAACATTTCCTGACGAATTTGATCGATCGAAATCCCGTAAGTCGCCGCCTTCTCGCGATCGACCTCCACTGTCATCTGCGGGTTCTTGATATAGAGATCCATCTCCACATCGAGTAGCCCGGGAATTCTCGCGATCCTGTCGCGCATTTCGGGCGCTGCCTTATAGAGCGCGTCGGTGTCGCTTGATTGCAACGTGTACTGGTACTGGCTCTTGGAGAAACGGCCGGTGATGTTGAGGTTCTGGACGTTCTGGAACGTCACCTTCATGCCGGCGACACTGTTGCCCGCCTTCTGCCGCAGCCGCTGAATAACGGCAGTCGAGTCTTCCCGGCGTACCGCTTTCGGTTTGAGCGCTATGAATAGGCGCCCTACGTTGCCGGTCGGATTTGGGCCGCCTGGACCTACCGTGGAATTGACATAGGCGACCGCCGGATCGGCGCCAACGATAGTGGCGACCTGTTTCTGCAGCTCGACCATGGCGGGGAAGGCAATATCAGAGTTCGCTTCGGTGCTGGCGGAAACGAAGCCGGTATCCTCGGTGGGGAAGAACCCTTTGGGAATGTAGTAATAAAGCGCGACCGTAGCCGCCAGGGTTATTAAGGTAACGACAAGCACGACCGGCTTGTAGTTCAATACTCTCTCGAGCGACCACTCATAGGCGCGCAGCCAGGAGCGGAACATCGACTCGAAGACGCGAAGCACGACATTTTGCGACTCGCCTTCGTGGTGGCTGCGCAAGACCCGCGCGCAAAGCATCGGCGTCAGGGTCAAGGAAACAAAGCCGGAAATAATGATGGCGACCGCAATCGTCACGGCGAACTCGCGGAATATGCGGCCAACCATGCCGCCCATGAGCAGCACCGGAATAAACACCGCGATCAGCGAGAAGGTAATCGAGATGATGGTGAAGCCGATCTCTCGCGCACCTTTCAGCGCCGCCTCGAACGGACGCATCCCGCCTTCGACGTGGCGGACAATGTTCTCCAGCATGACGATGGCGTCATCAACAACGAACCCGACGGACAGCGTCAAAGCCAAGAGGGTCATATTATTGATGGAGAATCCGAAGGCATAGACCATCGCGCAGGTGCCGATGAGCGAAACCGGCACCGCCAGCGCGGGAATGACCGTGGCGGAAACCCTGCGGAGAAAAAGAAAAATGACCAGCACGACGAGGGTTATGGCGATGCCGAGCGTGATCTGCACATCGTGAACGGAATCCCGAATTGAGATCGAGCGGTCGTTCAGAATTTCCAGTTTAATCGCGGCGGGAACCTGGGCTTGATAGGTCGGAAACCGCTCGCGGATGGCGTCGACCACGGCGATGGTATTAGCTCCGGGTTGCTTCTGGATTCCGAGCACAATCGCGCGCTCATTGTTGAACCAGGTTGCAATCTTGTCGTTTTCGACGCCATCGATGACGCGCGCGACTTCGTCAAGCTTGATGGGCGCGCCATTTCGGTAGGCAACAACAACCTTGCGGTATTCTTCGGCCTTCCGCATGGCTCCGGTCGCCAGCAGGGTCACGTTCTGGTTCGAACCGTAGAGCGTCCCGACCGGCGAATTGGAATTGGTCGAAACCACAACCCGGCGAATTTCATCGAGCGAAATATTCCGCGCCGCCGCTGCCACCGGATCGACTTGCACCCGCACGGCGAATTTCTGCGCGCCGTTGACATCGACCTGGGCGATGCCAGGAAGCTGGGATATCTGCTGCGCCAGCACTGTCTCGGCGTATTCGTCGACGGTAGATAGAGGCAGCGTCGGCGAAATCAGGCTGATCAGGATGACTGCGTAGTCACCCGGATTGACCTTGCGAAATCCCGGCGGCGTCGTCATTTCCGGCGGCATACGCCGCGTCGCGATCGAGAGCGCCGACTGTACATCGAGCGCTGCGCCGTCGATGTCCCGGTTAAGATCAAACTGAATGGTGATTTGGCTTCTGCCGAGGGAGGACGTCGACGTCATCGAGTTGATGCCGGAGATCGTCGACATCTGCCGCTCGATCACCGCCGCCACCGATGATGCCATTGTCTCGGGGCTTGCACCCGGCAACGTCGCGCTGATGGTGATGGTGGGAAAATCGACGTTGGGCAAAGCCGCCACGGGCAGAAGCCTATAGGCGAAAGCTCCAAATACGATGATGGTCATCGTAATGAGGGACGTGAATACGGGCCGCCGGATGCAAAGCTCGGAAATGCCCATGGATCAGGTGCCCGTCTTGGCGTCGCGCGCCGCCACTCTCGAGCCGTTGGACAAGCGGAGCTGACCATTAGTCACGACGGATTCGCCGCCTTCCAGTCCGCTTGTAAGGACCGTCTCCATTTCCAACACACGAGCCACCGTGATCGGCTGAACCGTCGCCACATTGTTTTTAACGACAAAGACGAAGGACCCTGACTGACTGACCTGCACCGCCGTCGACGGAACCGTGATGGCGTCTTCTTCGCGGAAGGTCAGGCGGACGGTCACCAATGTGCCCGGCCAAAGCAGCTCATCGGCATTCGGCATGGTGGCGCGAACGGGAACCGTTCCGGTCGTTGCGTCCACCGTGTTTTCGATCATGGTCACCTGGCCGGCGGCACGGCGCGACTCTCCGGGAACAGACGCCTCGATTGTTGCGCTTCCAGCGGCAAGCCCCTGCCGCAAGTCGGGCAGGCTGCGTTGTGGCAGTGGGAAGGTGATATAGACCGGAGCCGATTGGATGAGGGTCGCGAGCGGCGTGGGATCGGCAGCGCGAACCAGATTTCCGACCTTCACGGCCGCCATGCTGGCGCGGCCGGATATGGGCGCGCGAATGGTGCAGTAACTGATCTGCACTTTGAGATTTTCTATTGCGGATTCGTCCGCGGCGATGGTTCCGCGCAACGAGTTTGCTTGGGTCGTGGCGTTGTCCAGATTGAGCTGCGTGGTGGCGCCCTTCGCCAGCAATTCGCTATAGCGCTTTACGTCCCGCTCGGAGCCCTCAAGGGAGGCGCGGTCCTTGGCGAGGGTGCCTTGCAGTTGCCGGAGCTGTGCCTCAAGCGCCCGGCTGTCCAGCGTGAACAACAGGTCGCCTTTTTGAACGACCGCGCCGTCGGCGAAATGAACCGCGATAATCTCTGTATCGATGCGCGTCTTGATGGCGACGCTGGCCATGGGGGTAACGGTCCCGAGCGCTTCAATGCGGATCGGCACCTTTTTCTTCACCGCAACGCCCAACTCGACGGGCACGGTTTCGCCGGGCACGTTGCCGCGCTGAGGCCCCCGTTGCGATTGTGCGGCCGCGCCCTGCGGGCTTGAACCGCCGCGCGAAAACCAAACTCCGCCGGCCACGACAAGTGTCGCGGCGGCCACAAAAATCAAAGTCCGTTTCTTCATCCCTAGTGCCAAACGGGTTTTTTAATTACCCGCCTTAGGCTTCCCTCGTCAGCTCAGCGCGTCGCCCCCGACATTTTATTCATCATAAGTGGCCAGCTACCTATCACACTAGCACAAACCCCGCATCCCCCTGGTCACCTATATTTGCTCGCTATCTTTAACACCGAGGCCTTACCAAACTTCCGTGCTTTTCCAGACAGAGCAGGTAGGGCATGGTGAACGCACCTATGTCGGCTAGAGCAGGCCCATGCGCATCGCCACCTGGAACGTTAATTCCATAAAGCAACGATTAGACAATATCGTGACGTGGCTTTCGGCGCGGCAACCGGACATTCTGTGCCTGCAGGAAACGAAGTGCGTCGACGAGGCGTTTCCCCGCGAGGCATTTGAGGCGCTGGGCTACAACGTCGCTATTCATGGACAAAAGGCCTTCAACGGCGTGGCTTTCTTATCGAAGCTCCCATTTGACGAGGTAGCCCCGGGTCTGGCCGGGGACGAAACCGACATTCAGGCGCGCTTCCTCGAAACGCTCGTATCTACCGGTATGGGCGTGGTGCGCATCGCCTGCGTCTATCTCCCGAACGGAAACCCTCCGGATACCGAAAAATATACATATAAAATCAAATGGATGAATAGACTTCTTGCCTATGTACATGAACGTTTATTGCTGGAAGAGCCGCTCATCCTTGCCGGTGACTTCAACGTGATCCCAACAGCTTCCGATGTTTACGATGCCGCGGCGTGGACCGGCGACGCTCTGTTCCTGCCGCAGACACGGCAGAAGTTTCAGGCGCTTCTTCATCTCGGACTAACGGACGCTGTGCGGGCATCGAGCGATGCTCCCGGCCTCTATACCTTTTGGGACTATCAGGCCGGCGCCTGGCAGAAGAATAGAGGCATTCGCATCGACCATCTTTTGCTGTCGCCGCAGGCCGCCGACCGGCTCACCGGCGTCGGCATCGACAAGCATGTACGGAGTTGGGAACGCCCGTCAGATCACGTCCCGGTCTTCGCCGACTTTGCTATCGAAGCGCGATAACGCGCTACCACTCGCGCCGGCCGTTAAGCCATCGTTGCAGCAACTCTAACGCCATGGCGCGCTCGTCCTCGCTCGCCTGCTGGAACGCGGCATCGCGTGCCTCGGCGATCCAGCCGGCCTGGCTGCCGGATCCATCGCTCGCAAGCGTGAGCCACATCAAGCCGAGCGGGCGCTGACGCGGCACCTGTTCACCTTTGAACAGGATGCGGCCCAGCGTAGCCTGGGCCTCGTATTGGCCTTTGTTGGCCGCAAGCGCCAACCAGCGCACCGCCTGCTTAGGATCGCGGCGGACCCCGGCGCCTTCCAAATACAGCCGGCCGAGCTGAAATTGGGCGTCGGAATCGGCGAAATAGGAAGCCGCATAAGAGAACATGTCGCGCGCGCGGTTGGGGTCGGCCTTTACCGGCGAGTTCGGGATGCCGTCGAGGTAATAATGCCCGAGCGCGACAAAGGCATTGGCGACAAATCGCGCCTGCGGCTGGTCGGGGTTATCGTCGGCATGGCCATTAACGATGCGTTTGAAATAATCAAAGGCGCGCAGGTCGTCATGAGGAACGCCATCGCCCTCGGCATACATGCGTCCGAGCTTCCATTGCGCCACCGCGTGACCGTTTTCGGCGGCATATTGCAGCGACGTCACCGCCTTGTCGGTCTCGCCAACTTTCAGCGCCTGGGCGCCGCTGCGAAAGGCTTCAAGCGGAGACATCCGGTCGCTCGGCGAATGACTGCCGTCGAATCCGACCGTCGGGCCGACCCCAAGGCCGAGCCCCACCACGACAACGCAGGCAACAACATCAGATATCCGCATAACACGCCTTTTCGGCTGCCCCGCCAGGATGAGTCACCGCGCCATTGATTGCGGGGCCGACCTGCTGGGCGTATTTCCACAAATAGCCTGAAGCAAAGTCATTCTCGCGCGGCTTCCAGTCGCGCTTTCGCTTCTCCAATTCCGCATCCGAAAGCTTGACGTTGAGGATGCCGGCCTCCGCGTCGAGCTCGATGATGTCGCCGTCGCGCAGCAGGCCGATCGGGCCACCGATGGCGGCTTCGGGTCCGACATGACCGACGCAGAAGCCGCGGGTTGCACCAGAGAAACGTCCGTCGGTAATGAGGGCGACTTTGCCGCCCATACCCTGGCCGTAGAGCGCAGCCGTGGTCGAAAGCATCTCGCGCATGCCAGGGCCGCCCTTCGGCCCCTCGTAGCGAATGACGAGAACGTCGCCTTCGGCGTATTTCTTTCCCTTCACCGCTTCGAAACAGGCCTCCTCGCCGTCGAAGCAACGCGCCGGGCCGGTGAACTTCAGCCCCGACATGCCGGCAACTTTCACGATGGCGCCTTCCGGCGCGAGGTTGCCCTTGAGGCCGACAACACCGCCGGTCGCACTCAAGGGTTTGTTCGCGGGGAGGACCACGTCCTGATCGGGATTCCACTTCACGCTTTTCAGGTTCTCGGCGATGGTGCGCCCGGTCACGGTCATGCAGTCGCCATGCAGGAAGCCATGGTCGAGCAAAGTCTTCATCAGCAGCGGCACGCCGCCGGCTTCGAACATATCCTTGGCGACATAGCGGCCGCCCGGTTTCAGATCGGCAATATAGGGCGTGCGCTTCATGATCTCGGCGACGTCAAACAAATCGAATTCAATCCCACACTCGTGCGCGATCGCCGGCAGATGCAGCGCCGCGTTGGTCGAGCCCCCGGAGGCGGCGACCACGACGGCGGCATTCTCCAGCGCTTTTCGGGTCACGATGTCCCGCGGCCTGATATTCTCGACGATCAGATTCATGATCTGCTCGCCGGCTGTCATGCAGAAGGCGTCGCGGATCTCATATGGCGCGGGCGCGCCCGCCGAATAGGGAAGCGCCAGCCCGATCGCCTCCGAAACCGTCGCCATGGTGTTGGCGGTGAATTGCGCGCCGCAGGCACCCGCCGAGGGGCAGGCGACCTGCTCCAGCGTGTCGAGATCGGCGTCCGACATGGACCCGACCGAATGCTTGCCGACCGCCTCGAAAACATCCTGAACGGTGACCGGCTTGCCCTTGAAGGTGCCGGGCAGGATCGAGCCGCCATAAATAAAAATCGAAGGAACGTTGAGCCGGCACATCGCCATCATCATGCCGGGCAACGACTTGTCGCAGCCGGCAATGCCGACCAGCGCGTCATAGGAATGACCGCGCACCGTTAGCTCGACGGAATCCGCGATCACCTCGCGTGACGGGAGCGAGGACTTCATGCCCTCGTGTCCCATGGCGATACCGTCGGTAACTGTGATGGTGCAGAATTCGCGCGGCGTACCGCCGGCCGCGGCGACGCCCTTTTTCACCGCCTGGGCTTGGCGCATCAACGCGATGTTGCAAGGGGCGGCTTCGTTCCAGCAGCTGGCGACGCCGACGAAGGGCTGGTGGATCTGCCCGCGCGTCAAACCCATCGCATAGTAATAAGAGCGGTGGGGAGCGCGGTCGGGACCCTCAGTAACATGCCGGCTGGGCAGCTTGGCCTTAAGATTGGTCTTGGCGTCCATTAAACTTCCAGGCCCCCGCCCTGCCACGCCACGCTGCCTTCAGGCTTACAGAGCCGGAAACGCCGCAACGGGGTGGGACACACCTTCGATTTCCGTGACCGGTGTGGCTAAATCGCGGCGCGAAGGCCAACATCATCAGCTAAGGCTTAAATGTTCTAAACCTGTGGCCAGGGGGACACACGGCGCGCGGGTCAGTTGTCGTGAAGAGCTCGTTATTCAGCTTCCTGCGATGGACCTTATGAATACGGAAAGGATTGGATGGCAGCTTGTCCCGTTAACTGACCGCTAATCCCGCATCCGAGAGCCCTGCATGCTTCTTGATGTTTTTGACCGTCTGATCCGTCGCTCCGTGGAGCCGGATGCTCTGCCCGTCCTCGAGGCTCCACCCTCCGTCCCTCAGGCAGAGCCGGCATCCGGTGCCCCGCTCGAAGTCATCCGCGAGACCATCGACCTCCTGGAGGCCGATCTCGTTGCCATGATCCGGGGCGTGCAAGCCGCCGCCAATGCGGTGCACGAGGGGACCAGCGCGTCATCCAAGGGGCTCATCGCCATTCGCCAGCGCAGTGAGCATCTGGCCAAACTCTCGCGCGACGCCAAGCATGATGCTTCCCAGCTTGCCTCCGCGACCGAGGAATTCGCGGCCTCGTCCACCGAGATCAGCCGCCAAGTGACCGACGCGAGTTCACTGACCGACGAGGCGCATCGGGTGGCGAGCGCGGCCGGCCAAAGCCTCGACGGTCTGAAATCGTCCTCGGACGAGATCGGCAATGTCGTCAGTCTCATCGCCGCCATCGCCAAGCAGACTAATCTATTGGCGCTCAACGCCAAGATCGAAGCCGCGCGCGCCGGCACCAGCGGACGCGGCTTTGCCGTGGTCGCGGACGAGGTGAAGGCGCTTTCGGTTGAGACGCAGAAGGCGATCGAGGAGATCACCCACAAAATCGGCAAGCTGCAGCAAGACGCGGCGGAATCGATTGCCGCCGTGAACCGCATCACCGAGGTGATGAAGGCGATCCAGCCGGTTTTCGCCGCGGTCGCCGGGGCAGCGGTTCAACAGACCGCGACCACCGAGGATCTGGCGCGGAACGCCGGCCAGTCCTCCGGATTTGTTACCACCGTCGCGGATGGGGCTGTCGAGATTGAAAAGGTAGCCGCGGAGGCGAGCGGTCATAGCGCCGCGGTCGATAAATCGAGCCAAACGACACTGGAACTCGCTTCCGAATTGAAAACCCGCTTCGTCATCCTGCTGCGCCAAACTGAAATCGGTGACCGCAGGCGATATGACAGGCTGCCGTGCGAATCGACGGTGACACTCGATCAACGTGGCACCGTCATTCGTGGGCAAAGCGTGGACATATCGGAAGGCGGTATGTTGGTGCGGTCAAAGGAATCCGACCAGATCGCCGTCGGGGCCACCATCGATGGAACAATCGCGGGTATTGGGTCCGTCCGTTTCCGCGTCGCCAATCGCTCGTCGCGGGGGCTGCATCTCGAATTCGCTCATCTAGAACCGGCGACGCGCGCAGCCGTCACCAACAAGCTCGCGGCGATCCAACAGGAAAATAAAGAATTCGTGGAGCGCGCCATAGCCGCCGCGGTGGAGGTCTCCGCTGCTTTTGAGAACGCTGTTACCAAGGGTAAAATCACTTTCGAAGCGTTGTTCGACAACAACTATGTTCCGATCGAAGGGACAAATCCGGTCCAATACCGCACGCGCTTCCTCGATTTGATGGAAAAGATCCTGCCGCCTATTCTCCATCCGCGCACGGAGACGGATCGGCGGACAGTGCTGTGCGTCGCTATCGATCGTAACGGCTATATCCCCGTGCACCGCCCAGCTCATTCCCAGCCACAGCGGCCGGACGACCCCGAATGGAATGCCTCGCACAGCCGTAATCGCCGTATTTACAACGATCCCAAGCGGCTGGCCGCGGCGCGCAACACGCGGCCTTATCTGATCCAGCAATATTCCCGCGAGTTCGAGAGTAAAGCCCAGGTGCTTCGGCCGATCGCGGCTCCCGTACGCGTGTTCGGCAAACATTGGGGCGCGGTGCGCGTTTCCTACGTGATGTAGCCGCGACACGCGGCAGGATGTATTCTGCAGGCGTTGTATCAACGCCATGCCGAAGCCCCCACCCCTCCATCGTGCTTTCTTCGACCGCAGGGTCCATGCCGTGGCGCCGGATTTGATTGGGGCGACGCTGCTGTTCAAAGGCGTGGGCGGGGTGATCGTCGAAGTCGAGGCCTATCATCACACCGATCCGGCTGCACACTCGTACCGTGGCCGCACGGAGCGTAACGCCGTGATGTTTGGCCCGCCCGGCCATGCGTATGTGTACCGTTCCTACGGCATTCATTGGTGCCTGAATTTCGTGTGCGAGGGTGAAGGCACTGCCAGCGCCGTGCTGATCCGGGCGCTGGAGCCGCTACAAGGGCTCCCCGTCATGCGCCGCCGCCGTGGCCTCAGCGATATACGCCTGCTTTGCTCGGGGCCTGGACGTTTGTGCGAGGCCCTCGGCGTGAACCGCGCCCACGACGGCCTCGCGCTGGATTCTCCACCATTCGAGTTGCGGGCGCGCGCGGAAGCAGTCGAGATCGTGGCGGGACCCCGCATCGGTATTACCAAGGCGGCGGAGAAACCGTGGCGCTACGGACTCCCCGGCTCACGCTTTCTCAGCAAGCCATTCAAGGCGGCTACGCCACACCAGGCGCAAACATCTCATCCGGCGTGACAATGCGCGGGCCTAGGCCCTGGTCGAAGACGTGACGGCCGATGGCTTCGAAGGTTGGACGATTGGCTTCCAAACCGTAAGCCCAAAAGTCCTTGCCGAATACGCGCCACGTCTCTTCCACATGGTCGAGCAGCCAGGGCAGCGCAACACGGAGCGCGTCGGTATCGTAGAGGCCATCGACCGCGAGACTCTTAGCTTCGCAAAACCCCCGGTAGAGGCTTTGCGCAGCCCAGGGATGTTCGCGGTAAACGTCCTGGCGCAGCACCACCGTGTGCATGATCGGAAAGATTTTCGTGCGGCGGTAGTAATCCTGCTCCACCTCTTTGTAATTCGGAAACAGCCGCGCGATGCGTGGCGATCCATTGAGGAACAGTGACGGAATGTAGATGGACAGGAGAGCATCGAGTTCTCCGGCGTCCAACATGGCTTCCAAGGTCTTGCCCTCGGGAAGAAAGTCGAGCTTCACGTCCTTTGGCAGATTGAGCGGAATCAGCGGCGGTTGCGTCGGCGCGGTGAGACCCCCGACAAACCAATGCATGTCCGAAGGAGCGACGCCGTGGTCGTCCTGCAGCATGCCTTTGATGAAGACGAGAGCGGTCGCGCCATATTGCGTGGTGCCGACGCGTTTGCCTTTGAGATCCTGCGGCGTCCGGATGCCGGCGCCGCTACGTACATAGATGCAGGAATGGCGGAAGATTCTCGACAGCGCCACCGGGATGGCGACAAACGGGCAGTTCCCGCGCGCCTTCAGCGCCGTGTAGGACGCGAGCGAGAGTTCGGAGGCTTGGAACTCCTGTTGTCCTAGCATCCGCGAAAAAGTTTGGTGCGGCCGCAAGACTTGAATGTCGAGATCGATACCCTCGGGCTTCACCCGCCCGTCCATCAGCGGCCGCGTGCGGTCATAGTCCCAGCAGGCGAGAGTGAGCTTCAAATTAGGCATGAAAATCCTTATCCGCCGTCATGCCCGCGCTTATCGCGGGCATCCACGTCTTTCTGCCCGCCGAAAGTAAGACGTGGATGGCCGGGACGAGCCCGGCCATGACGATAGTGGACATCACGCCGCGCCTTTCAGTCGCTCCAATGCTTCGAGAATTTTGCCACGTCGCGCCTCGGCCTCCTCGCGCCGCTCGCGTTCGGTGTCCACTACTTCTTCCGGCGCGCGCGCGACGAAATCCGCGTTGGAGAGTTTTGCGTCGATACGCGAGATGTCAGCCAGAACCTTGACCATTTCCTTTTCCAGGCGGGCGCGCTCGGCATCGAGATCGATGAGACCCTTGAGCGGGAGCGCCGCGACTTCGCCGCGCACCAAAAGCTGCACCGAGCCCGGCGGCGGCGCGTCGGCGAATTCGATGTTGGCCACGCGGGCGAGACGTTGCAGAAACTCCGACCAGCGCCCTGCCCTCGCCTTGGTCTCCGCCGACGCGCCGCATAGCAGCAACGGAAACTGTGTCGCCGACGGAACATTCATCTCCGAGCGCACCGAGCGGATGGCATTGACGAGATCAATCACCCAGCCGATTTCCGCTTCCGCTTTTGCATCCTCGAGGCCGGCGAGATTCGGCCACGGCGTCAACGCAAGCAAAGAGTCTCTTTTCGTCATTCCGGGACGGTGCGAAGCGCCGGGCCCGGAATCCAGAGACGAAGTTTCACTATTCATTGTCATTCTGGATTCCGGGTTCGCGCCTTCGGCGCGCCCCGGAATGACAGCGGGGGCCGTCACCCCCCACAATTCCTCGGTGATGAAAGGCATGAAGGGATGCAGCAGCTTTAGGATTTCGTCGCGCGCCCAGGCCACCATCGCCTGCGTCTCAGTCTTGGCCGCGCTATCCGGCCCCGTGAGCACCGGCTTCGACAGCTCCAGATACCAGTCGCAATAGATATTCCAGACAAAGCGATAGACCGCCGCCGCCGCGTCGTTGAATTTGTAAGCCTCTATGGCAGAGGTGATCTCGCGCGCAGCTTTCGCGGTCTCATGCGCGATCCAGCGGTTGAGAGTTTCCTTCGCGGTCTTCGGATCGAAGCTCTCGACGCGCGCGCAGCCGTTCATCTCGGCGAAGCGCGACGCATTCCAAAGTTTAGTAGCGAAATTGCGGTAGCCCTCGACGCGCTGCGGCGACAGCTTGATATCGCGGCCCTGCGCCGCCATGGCCGCAAGCGTGAAGCGCAACGCGTCGGCGCCGTAATCGTCGATGATCGCCAGTGGATCGATGACGTTGCCCTTCGACTTCGACATCTTGGCGCCGCTTGCATCGCGCACCAGCGCGTGGATGTAGACGTCGTGGAACGGCACTTCTTTCATGAAATGCAACCCCATCATCATCATTCGTGCCACCCAGAAGAAGATGATGTCGAAGCCTGTGACCAGAACGCTGGTCGGATAGTAGCGTTTCAGTTCCGGAGTCTCGTCAGGCCAGCCGAGCGTGGAGAATGGCCACAGGGCGGAGGAGAACCAGGTGTCGAGGACGTCTTCGTCGCGCTTTAGCTCGACTTTCTTCTCACGTAAACTTCTCGCGTACTCGTTTCCCGTAACTCTCGTGCCTTGGAGGGGCCGCTCACCAATGCTTTCGTAATGTTGGATAGCAGATGCCAAAGCCACGTCTGCATCGGTCTCTACAAACTCAGCACCATCAGTTCCGTACCAAACGGGAATTTGGTGTCCCCACCAAAGTTGTCGCGAGATACACCAAGGCTGGATGTTTTCCATCCAGTCAAAATAGGTTTTCTGCCAGTTCTGGGGAACGAACTTGCTCCTACCATTGCGAACGGCAGCAATTGCAGGCTTCGCCAGCTCTTTGGCGTTCACGTACCACTGGTCCGTCAGGTAAGGCTCAATCACCACGTTGGAGCGATCACCATGCGGCACGACGTGGGTGTGAGGCTCGATTTTCGAGACGAACCCGCCCGCCTCCAATTGCTCAACAATACGTTTACGAGCAACCGACCGATCTAAACCTCTTAGATCGGCCGGTATTAGGTTGAATGTTGCGCGACCTTTTGCCTCGTCCGCTAACACGGCGTCGGGCGCTATCGGATTTGGCGCACGATGACCGAATGTGAAATCGTCAAAGTCCGTAGACTTAAGTTTTGCATCCGGCGTGAAAATACTTATTTGATCGAGCCCCCGCCGTTTGCCGACCTCGAAGTCGTTGAAGTCGTGCGCGGGCGTGATCTTGACCGCGCCAGTGCCCTTTGCGGGGTCGGAATACTCGTCGGCGATGATCGGAATGGGCCGCCCAACCAGAGGCAAGATAACCTTCTTTGGCTGGCCAGCTTTGAAAGCGTCCACGAACTCTTTGTACCGCTCGTCGTCGGGATGCACCGCCACCGCGGTATCGCCCAGCATCGTCTCCGGCCGCGTGGTGGCGACGACGATGAAGGTTGAAGGGTCTTCCGGATTGAAGGTCTGGCCTTCGAGCGGATAGCGCAGATGCCATAGGTGGCCCTTGGTCTCCACCTGCACCACTTCCAGATCGGAAATCGCAGTCAGCAGCTTCGGGTCCCAATTGACCAGCCGCTTATCTTTGTAGATCAGGCCTTCGCGATAAAGCGCGACGAAGACTTTGACGACGGCGCGCGACAGCCCTTCGTCCATGGTGAAACGCTCGCGCGACCAGTCGCAGGAGGCACCGAGCCGCTTCAACTGATTGATGATGGTGCCGCCGGATTCCGCTTTCCATTCCCACACCCGCTTGAGGAAAGCCTCGCGCCCCATCTCGCGGCGGCCGGGCTGCTGATGCTCCATCAACTGCCGCTCGACCACCATTTGCGTGGCGATGCCGGCGTGGTCGGTGCCCGGCTGCCACAACACGTCCTTGCCGCGCATTCGCTCGAAACGGCAGAGCAGGTCCTGCAAGGTGTTGTTGAGCGCATGGCCCATATGCAGAGAGCCGGTGACATTCGGCGGCGGGATGACGACGCAGAAGGGCTCGGCCTTGGCGCGCTCGGGCCGGCCGGCGCGGAAAGCTCCCGCCTTTTCCCAGGCGGCGTAGATGCGGCCCTCGACCTCCGAGGGCTGATAGATTTTATCGATCATGACCAATTACACAGGGAGTGGCTTCTATAAAATCCAATATGCTTTCCGGCCGAACGTGCCGGCGAAGGGACCATGGCTCGCCTGCCATTCATTGATCGCACGACCGGCAAGGTAGTCCCGATCTTGGAACCAATCATCACAGCACACGATCCCACCGGGCAACATGCGCGGCCATACCCATTCGAGGCAGGCGAGAGTCGGTGCATAATGATCGAGATCGATATGCACGAAGGCCCATGCGCGCGGCGGCAGCGTCGGGAGCACGTCGGGAATCCAACCACGGACCAAAATAGGGAGTGGTTCGTTGCAACTCGCAAATCGCGCCGTGACGACGTCCAAGGGAACTGCTAGCCGGCCCTTCGGATAGGACGGCTCGCCCGGAGGCGAAACGTCGTGCTCTCCCGGCTCGCCCATGCCCTCGAAGGAGTCGACGCCGAAAGTCTCGCCCGGATGATCAATCATGAGGCTGAGAGTGTCGCCACGGCAAACGCCAAGCTCCAAGCGAGGGCCGGCCGGCGCGGCATCTAGCAGCTTTTTAAACGCTTCGATCATGCTCGAAACTTTCCGTGCGAAAATGCAACAATCTGCCGTGGCATATCGCTTGGGCTGGCGTTGCGCGGTACAAAGCCCGGCACGCTCGGCGGAGTCAACGGTTTGGGTTTAGGAGCGTAAACGGGGATCGAGTGGCGCTTATCCCTGACGGCCGCGGGATACGCGTTCGATCTCGGCCCGCACCATGCGCTCGACCAAGCTAGGCAGATTGTCGTCGAGCCAGGCTTTGAGCAACGGCCGCATCATCTCCCGCACCAGATCCTCAAGCGTGCGCGCGTTCTGCACGAGGACGGTATGTGCGAGTGAGTTGAAGGCCGCGTCGACAGCGGCGGTCGTCTCGGACGAAAGCAGCGGCGGCTCGGGATGGTGCTGCGTGAACGCCGCTGGGGCTTCGTCGACGGCGGCGCTTGGCTGCTGCTCCGGCGGGTTCTCTGCCTCTTCTTCACTGAAGAACACATCGGCGTTTGCTTCAATCGTGCGAAAGACCGGCGGTTGCGCGGGCGCCGTCATGGCCTCCGTCAGGTCGAGCACATCCGCTTCGGCACCTGCCGTCCCGTCACTCGTGCCGGACGGCACATCGATGCCGGACAACATGGTGTCGATATCGTCCTGATCCATTGCCGAGGCTGGTTGCGGATCGGAACGAGACGGAGAAGAATCCGGAGGCTGCGAGATCTGCCGCGTGGAAATGACGGGCGACGGCTCTACAGATTCTGCGTTCTTCCCCTGGGCCTTGGTTTCGTCCTCCGCGATGATGCGACGGATAGAGGCGAGGATCTCCTCCATGGAGGGCTCTTGAGCCTTCGCCGACTGCGCCATGGCTGAATTCCTGTCACTCGGTCATGAACGCCACACGGACGGCCCGCAGCGAATCGCTGTCCCGTTCCGGCATTATCGGCATCCGAGCGGGCAAATGCGAGTATCGCCTGTGGAAACGCAAGGCTACTTGCCGTCGGGCGTACGAACTCCCGTCCAGCTATCGCGCACCTGATAATAATGCACGCGCGGATCGTAAGTCGGGGTCGCGAGGCCAAGCGTCTGCGGCGAGAGCACGCCAACGGCGTTGAGCAGGTTGAATGACGCCACCACGCGGTCATGCTGCGCGGTCACCAGGGTCACCCGCGCATTCACCAGCGCCTGTTGCGCGTTCAAGACGTCAAGCGTCGTGCGCTGACCGACCCGCGCCTCTTCGCGCACGCCATTGAGCGCGATTTCCGTGGAATTGACCTGAGCCTGCGCCGACTGGATCTGCGCCTTGGTGGCCTGAACCTGTCCCCAGGCCTGGACCACGCTCTGGCGGGTCTGATCGCGCACTTGTTCGAGATTAAGCCGCTGCTGCGTCAGCGATTCCTTGGACTGGCGGATCAGGGAATACTCCGCCCCGCCTTGATAGATCGGCACGGTGAGGTTGCCGGTGGCCGACAACGTCGTTTGCTGCATGTTGGTCAGCGACGAAGAAATGCTCTCGAGCGCGCTGCCGGTGAAGGTGAAGGTCGGATACAGCGCGCCTTCGTTGATCTTGACCTGAAGATACGCCACGTCGATGCCATACATCGCCGAGGTGACGTTGGGATTTCGCGCAAGACCCATGGTGACTGCCGCCGGCAGCGCGGAGGGCGCGAATCGGTCCATCGGCGTGCCGGGGCTGAGGTTGCCCGGATCCGTGCCAATGATGCGGCGGTAATTCGATCGCGTGGTGGTTAAGTTGGATTCGGCGTTCAGAAGTTGAAACTGACCCGCCGCAAGTTGCGCCTCGGATTGGGCGACGTCTGTCCGTGTCACCTCGCCGACCGCGAAGCGATCGCGGGTTTGCCGCAGCGTCTCATTCAACACCCGGACGTTGCTGCGCTGGACCTCGGCGATGGCGGAATCCCGCAGCATGTCCATGTAGACGGTGGCGGCGTTCAGCAGGATCGTCTGCTCAAGCACGCGAAGAGCCTCGCGCGCGGAGGATACCTGGCCCTCGGCGGCCCGCGTCCGGTTGGCGGTTTGAAAACCGTTGAATAGGGTTTGCGTCACCGAAGCGCCAAAGGTGTACGGCGTGAAGGCGCCGGACGTCGTGCTGTAAGACGGAACACCAGTGGAACTGACGGATTTGTTGGTCGTACTGGTATATTGCTCACCGACGCTCGCGGTGACGCTGAGCCTGGGCCGGTAGCCGGATAGAGCCTGCGGAACGGCCTCATCGGTGGCGCGGGCGGAGGCACGCTGCGCGTTGAGCTGCGGATTATTCTGATAGGCCTGGACAAGGGCTGACGGCAGCGTTTCGGCCGAAGCGCCGCGACCGGCAAGCCCCGGCAAACCCAAAACCGTGAGCAACGCGGCCGCGGCGCATAGCTGGGCGTCGCGACCCCTGCCCTTTATTGCCAACATTCGCACCACCCCACGCACCTGCCAGCCGTGCAGGCCGCACGCAGATAAAAAGAGATTAGCCCTTCCCACCATAATCAGAACTGGGATTCCTTTGAAACCCCGCTATTTACCTGTGATCTAAAAAAGATTCCCATTGGCGTATCCGCGCCACACCGACCTTACACGCAGCACGAGCTAGAAAACAAAGGCGGGAGTTTCCGTAAAACCCGGTAATATTGCCGCTGTGGCGTCGAAGATCGGCCATCCGCTCACATCGCCGCCGGCGCGGCGATAGATGACGGCCTTGCCGGCGGCATCCCGGGCGTTCACGCAAAGCAGCCTGCCGCCCTCTTTGAGTTGCGCAAACAGCGTGCGCGGCTCCACTTCCGTCGCGCCCTGAAGGAGAATCACATCATAGGGCGCGCGAGCCGGCCAGCCGGCAACAAGCGGCCCGGTAACGACCGATACATTGGCGACGCCGAGAGCATGGACAGTCTCTTCCGCGCGCGGCGAGAGCGAAGGGTCTTCTTCAAGCGCAACCACCGAGCGCGCGAGGTGCGCCAAAACCACTGACGAATAGCCCGTAGTGCAACCGACATCGAGGACGGCGTCACGCTCTTTCACCTCCGCGGCCTGGATCAGCTTGGCCAGCAGCATCGGCTTGAGCAAATAGCGCGCTCCCTTGCCGCTTTGCTCCGTGACGGGAGCGTCGAAATCGAGATAGGCGAGAGCGGCGGTGGCGGGCGGCAGGAATCGCTCGCGCGGCACCTTAAGCATCGCGGCGATGAGGCGAGGGTCGGTGACATCGGCGGTGCGGACCTGGCCATCGACCATCATCCGGCGCGCCGCGGCAAAGTCGATCATCGAAACCCCGATAGTCCCGTTTTCAGGATGCGAGACTTTTTTGCGGCAAGGCAGAACAAAACGCAAGCTGGCGCGCGTGATAGAGAAACACATGCGGACGCCACGCTTTAGCCCGTTGCCCGCGTTAGGCTGCTGCTGTATAGCGGGCGCGTCGGCGAGGCGTGAAGGCTGGGATATCCCCGAGCCGACTTTCCATCGGCGGCCACGTGGCGGAGTGGTGACGCACCGGTCTGCAAAACCGGGTACGCCGGTTCAATTCCGGCCGTGGCCTCCAGCCTTCGCTGCTCCGCAGCTCCGGCTTGGCAAGCCTTATGATTATGAAGGCTGCCCCGCCGAAGCTTCAGCGAAGGCGGGCGGACTGTGCTTCTGACTTGCTTTGCAAAGGCCTGGAGCCTTTGTTATACGCCCACTCATCGCGGCGCACCGCGTGCCGTTCCCCGGTAGCTCAGCTGGTAGAGCAAGCGGCTGTTAACCGCTTTGTCGCAGGTTCGAGTCCTGCCCGGGGAGCCAAATTTCGCTTCAGCGTTATTAAGCAACCGGCTTGCAATTGGCCACGGGCCTTGAAAAGACCACATCCACGTGCCATATGCAGTCACAGTTGGATCAGCGACCTGACATTCAGGTCAGTCCCGGGCCGCGTGAACGAAACCAAATAATCGGTTTTCGGCCCTGTTATCCAGCTTCTCCACTAGATCGACAGCCCAGACACGCGGGGTGTCTTAACCCCCGCGATCCGCGGCCGTCCGCGCTTGCAAGCGCGCCGGTCTGTTTCGCCGATAGAAAGATTACTCATTGACTTCTTTTAACGAATTCGGCCTCGCCGAACCCATCCTTCGTGCACTTATCGAAGAAAAATACACCACCCCCACTCCCATCCAAACCCAAACCGTTCCTCTCGTCCTCGCCGGCGGCGATCTCATTGGCATCGCGCAGACCGGAACCGGCAAGACCGCCGCTTTCGCCTTGCCGATTCTGAACCGGCTGTTCACGAATCCCGCGCGCGCGGAGCGAAAGAGCTGCCGCGTGTTGGTGCTCAGCCCCACGCGCGAATTGTCGAGCCAAATCCTCGACAGCTTCCGCGCTTACGGGCGGCATTTGCGCCTGCAAACCACGCTGGCCATCGGCGGCGTGCCCATGGGCAAGCAGGTTCGCTCACTGATGAATGGCGTCGACGTGCTCGTCGCGACGCCCGGTCGCCTGCTCGATCTCGTGCAGCAAAATGCTCTGCGCCTCAGCAGCGTCGAGGTTCTGGTGCTCGACGAAGCCGACCGGATGCTCGACATGGGATTCATCCATGACATCCGGAAGGTCGTGGCGAAATGCCCGGCACAGCGGCAAACGTTGATGTTCTCGGCGACGATGCCGAAGGAGATCGCGGACCTCGCCGGGCAGATGCTGAAAAATCCGCAGAAAGTAGCGGTCACGCCTGAGGCTACCACTGTCGAGCGTATCGATCAGCGGATCATTCATCTCGACCGCGGCGCGAAGCAAGATGTCCTCGCGGAAATCCTGCGCGCCGAGCCGATCAACCGTGCGCTCGTCTTCACCCGCACCAAGCACGGCGCCGATAAGGTCGTTCGCGCTCTGGAGAAAAGCGGCATTTCGGCGGAAGCCATTCATGGCAATAAGTCGCAAGGTCAGCGGGAGCGGGTTCTCGCCGCCTTCCGCGACGGCAAGGTCCGCACCCTGGTAGCGACGGACATCGCCGCCCGCGGCATCGATGTCGAGGGCATCAGCCATGTCATCAATTTCGATTTGCCCAATATTCCGGAAAGCTATGTGCATCGCATCGGCCGCACCGCGCGCGCCGGCGCTGACGGTGTCGCCATCTCTTTCTGCTCCTCCGACGAAACGGCGTTCCTGCGCGATATCGAGAAGCTGATCCGGATGACGATCCCTTCCAGCGACCGCCGGACCGACCGGCGGCCCGTGCAGCAGGCAAGCCATCAGCGGCATGGCGAAGGCGCGCGGAATCATTCCGGCAAGGCACAGCGCCACCGCCAACGGCCGGCCTATCCCGGCAACGGCCGCGGGCGCCCGGCTCATGCCAACGGCGCCAATCGGCCGCCTCAGCACAATGGTGGAGACCGGCCGCAGACGCAGCCCGATAAGATCGGCGGAGTGGCCTTCATGCAGCGCCAGCCGGCCCGGCAGGGTGAAAAATCCCGGGCTGACGTGACCCGCGCGCCGCGCTAAAATCGAATCGGAAGGGAGCACCCATGGCGAAGGAAGAACTTCTGGAATTCGACGGCGTGGTGACCGAGGTGTTGCCGGATGGCAATTTCCGCGTCCGCCTCGACAACGAGCACGAGGTTCTTGCTTACACCGCCGGCAAAATGCGGAAGTTCCGCATCCGCACCGGTGTCGGTGACCGCGTGATCGTCGAGATGTCTCCCTACGACTTGCAACGCGGACGCATCAGCTTCCGCCACAAGTCGGAACGCGTGACCGCCACACCGGCGCAACGCCGGCCGAACTTCCGCCGGCGGTAGTCTTTTCTAGGCCGCGAACTTAAACACGCTGTTGGGCGGCCATCCGTAACATCACCAGGTGTACGGAACGATACGACGCGCCGCTTCGGAGTCCCACGGCAAATCGAGCGCGTCTGGGGCTTCGTGATTATACAACATCGTCGGCATATTGATGATGGTGGCATCCGTAGTGCCGATGTTTTTCCAGCCATGATAGAGACAAGAAGGGACGAACAGCAGCGCTGGGTTTTTGGCGCTGACGGTAAATTCGTTGATGCCGCCGAAAGTCGGAGAATTTTTCCGCCCGTCGTACACGACGATTCTCACAAGTCCGTCGACGACAAATAGGCGATCGGAAGAAACTTGGTGAAGTCCCCAGGCCCGGATGCGTCCCGCATAAGTCGTCGTAATATGAGCCTGAACGACCGGTCCGCCAATCATGCTCCAATCGGTACGCACCACCTCCGTGACATGACCGTCCTCGTGGGGGACGGGACGCGTCGGCCGAAACTTCACGCCCTCAATGGGCGCGCTGCGCAATTCGCCTTCCTTGTTGACGGCTGATTGTTTTGAAACAAGGGCCTCCCAGCCGACAACATCAGGGTTTTCCGGGGCAGATCGATCGCTCATAGCTGTCCAAAGTTCCCGCTAATTCATTACTACTTAAGCTGCCGGCAGCGCGTAGCAAATTAATTCTACACTTGATAGACGCAACCGGAAAGCGGCCGTGCTTAGGGCGAATATGCAACGCTGCAACTTGGCTCCCGGCCTTGATTGGTGATGGTTCTTTACTATGCTCACCTGATCGCGGCACGGCGAGATTACGCAATCAGCAGAAACGTCCTAACGTAAAACCAATTTTGTACCTTACCGCATCCGAGGGGTGGCTGATGCCACGCTTTTCAGTTCTCATGCCGACGCATAATCGCCCGGACGTTATCGGCTTCGCGATCAGATCGGTTCTCGCCCAAACGGAGACGGACTTCGAATTGTTAATCGTCGGGGATGGATGCACGGATGCAACGACTGACGTTGTCGCACAATACAAGGACGAGCGGATTCATTGGTTCGACCTTCCGAAGGCCCCATACTCGGGCTACGCCAACAGAAATTATGCTCTACGTCGCGCGCGCGGGAAGTTCGTTGCGTATGCGCAAGACGATGACTTGATGCTTCCCGATCATCTTGCCTTGACCGGCGAGGTCATGAATTCCGGAAAAGACTGGGCCTATAGCCGGCCCCTTTGGGTAACGACCGACGGAATTATAGTGCCTTGCGGCACGAATTTGACCATACCGACCGAACTCGACTTTTTCCTCGAAGGGCGCAATACGATTCCGTCCAATTGCGTGGTTCATCGGCGCAATTGCTTCACCCGGTTCGGATATTGGCCGGAGGACACACCTCGTACCGGCGACTGGCAGCTCTGGCGTAAGATTATTCGCGGGTGCGGTAGCGAACGGATCGGATTTCTGCCGAAACCGACGACCCTTCATTTCAGCGCCTTGTGGAAGGAATCACGACATTCGGGCGTGCCGGAAGTCCTGACGTGGCTAAACATTATTGATCGTCGCGGGTGGTGGCCTCCGGTGTTGCGTCATTCCGTCACCGGACCCCGCCAGGAACAACGTGTTTTGTCCGAAGCGCTCGACAATGGCGGCGCCACGTTTGTATCCGAACTTCGTGACGCAACCGCGACCGTCATCGGCCACCAAGGCTGGGACAGCATTCTGAACCTTGTGCCGCGTCTCGCCGACGCAGAAATTCAGCTTTCACAACGAGACGCCGCGCTGGAATCGGCAAACGCGGAAGTAGCCAACCTTCACGGTCAAGCCGCACAAAATCTCGCCGGCGCAGAAATTCAGCTTGCACAACGAGACGCTGCGTTGGAGTCTGCGAACGCGAAAGTGGCCGACCTTCACCGTCAACTCGCGCAAAGCCTTGCCGAGGCAGAAAGCCAGCTTTCACGACGAGACGCCGCGGTGGAGTCTGCGAAGGCGGAGGTTGCCAACCTTCAGCAACAGCTCGTCCAAAATCTTGCCGAGGCAGAAACTAAGCTTTCACGACGCGATGCGGAATTAGAATCGGCGAACGCGGAGGTGGCCGACCTTCGGCGTCAACTCGCGCAACATCTTGCCGAGACGAAAATCGAGCTTTCACGATGCGATGCGGCGCTGGAATCCGCGAACACAGAGATTGCCAACCTTCACCGTCGGCTGGCGCAAAATCTTGCCGAGGCGGAAACTCAGCTTTTGCAACGAGACGCTGCGATGGAGGCCGCGAACGCGGAGGTTACCAAGCTTCGCCGCCAACTCACACAAAATCTTGCTGAGGCGGAAATTGAGCTTTCACGACGAGAGGCGGCGCTGGTATCCGCGAACGCGGAAGTGGCTAACCTTCATCGTCAACTCGCGCAAAAAGATGCCTCGCTTCTCGAGGCACTTGAGGTCGGAGTGGTACTGCAGACGCGGTTGGATGCAGTCTTTGCCAGTAGAACCTGGCGAGTCATGGAGCCGGCGAGAAGCCTGCGAAGGCTACTTGCCCGGCTGGGCGCGTAGCGGATGGCCCATGTTGCCTCGCTAAGGACTCCTGAGAACAAGGTGTCCCCCAGCAGCCATCAGGCCGCGCTTTTAGCGGCGGCAGGGAAATCCGTTGCGGTGGCCCTTTCCTTGCGCAAGCGCACCAATTCCAGAGAAGCGATTTCCACGCGGTTTCGCCCGCGCTCCTTGGCGTAATAGAGCGCGTGATCCGCTTGGGCGAGCAGCGCGGACACGTCGAATGTGGGATCCTCGTTGATCACCATACCGATGCTGGCGGTGGCCTTAACAGGACGGCCATCCACTTCTATGGCGATGGCGGCGAAAGCGGTACGTATCCGCTCAGCGACCAGCAGCGCCTGTTCCCGGCCCGCGTCATAGAGAACGGCGGCGAATTCCTCGCCACCTAATCGTCCGACAAGATCCGTCTTCTTCATATTGGCGCTGGCGGTCTCGGCGAAGACCTGCAGCACGCGATCGCCGATGGCGTGGCCGAAACGATCGTTGATCGATTTGAAATGATCGAGATCGATGAGCAGCACCGCAGCCGGACGCTTGTCCACATTCTGCCGCTGCATCAACAGCGTGCCTTCATGCAGGAAGGCGCGGCGATTGGCGATGCCGGTCAACGAGTCGATCATGGCCTCCGTCTTGTGGCGGAATTCGGTGCGCTCCTTCGCCATTGCCAACAGGATGAAGGCTATGGCGATGGTAAACAGCAGCGCTTCGAAACTCAGCATCGTCAACCACACGCTGCCGAATACCTGGTTGGTCGCCGACCACGGCAACATCTCGACGAGCGGGGTACGCAGGGTAAACAGCGCGCCGTGGGCAAACAGCATGAAAATTGCTGGCCAGCGCGACACCAAAGGCTCGCTGCGCCCGCGCCAGAATTCGTACGCAGTGCACCACGTATAGGCCGTGACGATGGCGGAGCCGAGCAGGACACGGATGTCGTCGATGCCCGGCAAGCGGCAGAGCAAAAGCCACACGGCCGCGCCGGCGATAAGATACTGCGGCTGCACCTTGCGGCCGTCGAACACGCGAGCGCCCGTCCAGGTCACGGCAAACGACGTGAATAGGAAGGCGTTGGCGAAATCGACGGAGATCAGGTCGGGAACCGATCCATACATCGCGAACAGCACGACGGAGCCGGCTCTTAGCAGGTGAGCAAAACCCCACCAGGCGACCGCGCGAATGCTGGAATTTTGCATCCAAGCGAAAAGCAGAAGCAATCCGAGGATCGCCTCCACATAAATGGTCACCATAAAAAGGGTATTTACGTCGAGACTCATAAACCGCCACCCATAAACGCCGCCCATTGATTCCGCTTGGGAATGCGCTCGCCCCGCGTATGTGGTGATAGCGGCGGGGCAGGAAAAAATGGATGAATCCGTTTACATAAACATGGAACTTGCCAGCCCATGGTTTCGAGGGCCTTGCTTTCTCCTATCGCATTTTATCGATACCAAGAGGCCTCGGGCACAGCCTTCCCTGAAGATCAACGCCACGGCTGATTGCGCAGGCTTTTTCGGCGCAAAATTGCCTGCGATCCTGAAGCCAGACGACCTTG
Source organism: Alphaproteobacteria bacterium (assembly GCA_034668785.1). Lineage (GTDB taxonomy): Bacteria > Pseudomonadota > Alphaproteobacteria > Rhizobiales > Xanthobacteraceae > CANKHA01. The sequence goes on along the minus strand of JAXDOS010000190.1, from coordinate 3,258 downwards.
TCGATCCGAAACCGGTCATCTAGGGTCGCCCATCCCTGAACCCGGATGGTTCCTAGTATGAAAATCTACGACGGCATCGTTGACGCCATCGGCCATACGCCGCTGCTCAAGCTTAAGCGGGCGTCGGCGGCGACCGGGTGCACGATCCTGGGCAAAGCCGAATTCATGAATCCGGGTCAGTCGGTGAAGGACCGCGCCGCCTTGTTCATCATCGAGGATGCGGTCAAACGCGGCGCCTTGAAGCCCGGTGGCGTGATCGTCGAGGGCACGGCGGGTAATACCGGCATTGGGCTGGCACTGGTCGGCAATGCGCTCGGTTTCCGCACGGTGATTGTCATTCCTGACACCCAGAGCCAGGAGAAGAAGGACATGCTCCGGCAATGCGGGGCTGAACTGGTGGAAGTCCCCGCCGTCCCCTACTCCAACCCAAACAATTACGTGAAGCTTTCCGGGCGGCTTGCCGAGCAACTGGCGAAATCCGAGAAGAACGGTGCGATCTGGGCCAACCAATTCGATAACGTTGCGAACCGGCGCGGGCATATGGAGACCACCGGGCCGGAAATCTGGGAGGAAACCGACGGCAAAGTCGATGGTTTCATTTGCGCGGTGGGGACCGGCGGAACGCTCGCGGGCGTCGGCATGGCATTGAAGGCGCGCAATCCAAAAATCAAAATCGGGCTCGCCGATCCGTTTGGCGCTTCGCTCTTTAGCTATTACACCAGCGGGGAGCTGAAGGCGGAAGGTTCCTCCATCACCGAGGGCATCGGCCAGGGCCGCATCACCAGTAATCTTGAGGGCGCACCGGTCGACATCGCCTATCAAATCCCCGACGCCGAAGCGGTTGGCATCATCTTCGATCTGCTGCAGCACGAAGGCCTCTGCCTCGGCGGCTCCTCGGGCATCAACATCGCCGGCGCGATTCGTCTTGCCAAGGACATGGGGCCGGACCACATCATCGTCACCGTGCTCGCCGATTACGGCACACGCTATCAGTCGAAGCTGTTCAATCCGGAATTCCTGCGCGAGAAGGGTTTGCCGGTGCCTGAATGGCTGGAGCGTAAGTCACACATCAGCATTCCCTACGAATAACATTCGAACGCTCTGGGTCGTAGCGCGTTGTCATAGATTAGCTCACGACAGAAAGGCCACTTGATGGAATCCGCTCGCGCTCCCGCCAGCCCGCATCTTGTCACGACCGAATGGCTCGCCGAGCGTGTCGGCAAACCCGGCATCGCGATCGTCGACGGCTCCTATTACCTGTCCACGGCGAAACGCGACGCACGCGCCGAATACGCCGCTGAGCACATTCCCGGCGCGGTATTTTTCGATATCAATGCGGTTGCCGACAAATCGACGGAGCTGCCGCATATGCTGCCGGGTCCGGATCAGTTCGGCCAGGCAGCGGGCGCGCTCGGCATCGGCGACGGCGATACCGTCGTGGTCTATGACGGCGCCGGCATGTATTCGGCCGCGCGGGTGTGGTGGACGTTCCGGATTTTCGGCGCCGAGAAGGTTTTCATCCTCGACGGCGGACTACCGAAGTGGAAAGCCGAGAAACGCCCGCTGGAATCCGGCGAGGCCAAGCCGAAGCCGCGCGAATTCACCGCGACTATGGATACCGGCGTGGTGGCCATGCTGACCGACGTGCAAATGGCGCTCCTTGGCGACGCCGTCCAAGTCGTCGATGCTCGGCCTGCCGACCGCTTTCGCGGCGACGCGCCCGAGCCGCGCCCCGGCCTGCGTTCCGGTCACATGCCCGGATCGTTCAACGTGCCCTCCGCTGCTTTGATCCAGGACGGCCGGCTGGCTCCCCCCGAGCAACTAAGGAAGGCTTTCGCAGCCGGTGGCGTCGACCTCGACAAGCCGATCATCACCACCTGCGGATCCGGCGTTACCGCGGCGACACTGTGGCTTGCGCTCGATGCGCTCGGAAAAAAACCGCAGGCGCTTTACGACGGCTCCTGGGCGGAATGGGGTTCACGTCCGGATGTTCCGGTCGAAAAGGGCTGACACCGACGAAAGGACGCCAGGGTAACTTTCTACCATCGCGAGTAACCTGCCCATCTGGCAGGCGTTTCCCGCGCGCAAGAGCGATGCAAGGCATTTAGCTAGTAAATGTCGGCGTTTTGCCCGCGAAAAGCCCGGGTTCTCGCCGCTTGCTTGAGCCATTTAGTCTTAAAATTCATGACAAACAAAGCGAGCGTTTGCAACCAGGAATAGGCAATTCCAGGATCAACTCCGCATGCCGCGCCAGGGCAGTCCCCCGTGGCCAGGGAGATTGAATCATGTGGAAACCAGCTGTCCTTTTTTATCTGCTCGGCACCTCCGCCGTTCTGGCTGGGCAGAGCAGTGGACAATTCCAGGTCGGAATTACCATCACTGGTAGGGGCGGCTCGCCGACTTCCAGCGCCAGCAGCAACACGACGGGAGCTGCGACCGCCTCAGCCTCCGCCGGACCGTTGTTCCGCGCCAAGATCGGGCCCCGACGTAGGGTTGGATATTGTTCCTGGATGTATCCTAGCTTCAACCCAGCAACCGGAACCTACGTCGGGAATGATGGACGGCCTCACTCCTGCGAATGAGGATCAAACGTCCCCTCACCCGCGGTAGGCTTCCGCGGCACTTGCGGTATCGAGGAATTCGCGGAACGCCGTGACCTTGCCGTCGCGGATCGTGAAAATGTGAATCCAGTCGCTGGCGAGCGGCTTGCCGGTCTTCTTCACCGTCATGGCGTAATGGCCGAGCACAAAAACTCTGTCATCCACACCGTAGAATTCCTTCGGGGAGAATTCGGAGAAGTCGAGGTTGGCACTAACGGTGTCGAAGAAAGTCTTCACCCCGGCCGGGCCCTTTCGCAACCCAAACGTCGGAAAATCGGCTGGCCGGCCGACCATTTCCCAGGTCGAATCCGGCGCCATCGCGTTGACAAGCGTGGCGATGTCGCCGCGGCCGAAAGCGGCATAAAGGCTTTGCGCGAGCGTCACATTGGCATTGGTCATGGCACCCTCCTTGATTGCAGATGTGGGTAATACGGAGGGGAATTCCCGGCGGTTTCAAAAAAAGCGCTCGACGCACTTCCGCTTAATGCAAAATTTGACTGAGGAAGAGCTTGGTCCGCTCATGCTGCGGGTGGGAGAAAAAAGCTTCCGGCTCGTTGGCCTCGATGATCTGGCCCGCATCCATGAAAATCACCCGGTTCGCCACCTCGCGGGCAAAGCCCATCTCATGGCTGACGACCAGCATGGTCATGCCGTCCCG
>JAXDOS010000189.1:0-8467 GCA_034668785.1 Alphaproteobacteria bacterium | reverse complement strand
CGAAAAAAGCGCGGCCTTTGACCCACAGCAACCGCGCGCCGACCGCGGCAATAATGGCGTAGCTTACGATCTCGATGATGTAGTTGGTGCCGCAGATCTTTTGCGCCGTCACGCCAAGAACAACAGAAGCAATTCCGACGAGCGCGATGGCGACGAGTGCCTGCAGCACCGCCGAGGCAAACGACAGCACGACGCCGCGTCGCCAGGTTTCATTGTTGGCGACAAGGTAGGACGAGATTACGGCCTTGCCATGCCCCGGCCCGGCGGCATGGAAGACGCCATAGAGAAAAGAAATACCGAACAAGCCGGCGACCGCGCTGCCGTCGGTTTTCGCGGCGCGGATGCTGCCCGACAGCATCCGGTAGAATTCCGCCTGTTTCGCCATTATCCAGCCCATCAACCCGCCGGCGGCGGGCGATGATGGTTGCGGGCCTGCGCCGAATGGACCCGCTTGCGCAAAAGCGGCGTCGATCGCGCCGAGCAGCAAAAAAACACTCGCGATCGACGTGATAACCACCGCGACTTGGATCGCGGCGCGCCGTGCAGCGGTCACGGACATTTCACCGATACTTTATTGGCGAATTGCGCGCCCCAATTCGCCGACGAATCGAGCTGATTGAAGAAGCTCTCGCCGGTCTGGTTGCCTCCCGCGACGCTTGCCTCATGCGGCCGCTCCACGGACAATTTGCATTGCGAGGGTGCGCCGACGAGAGCGACGGGGTCCTTTTCCGCGAAAGCAAAGTCAACGAAATAAGTCGGATCGTAAATTTCGAGATTCACATCCTTCGCCTTCACCGGAGATTTGAACGGCAAGGTGAAATGCAGCGTCAGCACTTCGTTCTTGTATTCCAGCCAGTAGTCGACCGGATCGGTAAACGGCACCTTCTTCCCATTGGCCTTGGCATAAGTGAAGAAGTCGTATTCCTTTAGTGAGGTGACATTGACCTCCGCCAGCGGCGTCAGTTCCTCGCGAGTGTAGACACCTTTGGTTTTCTGCTCGACGCCCTCAAGCGCGAAGGTCGAATACATATCGTCGAAGGCCCAGGTGTGGCGCACGCCGGTCGCGGCGCCGTCCGGCGCATAAACAAGTTGGCTGGTCATCGTGACCCAAACATGAGGATGCGCGCGCGCCGGTCCATGGGCGAGGATCATGGTCGCGAAGACCGCAAACACGATGCCAGCAAGACGTCTCGTCACGATGTTCTGCCGATCCTGATGGTTCGCACGTAATGCTGGACCTTATCATGGAGTACGGCGGAAACGAGGCCGCGAAAGATGACAAATATTAACTCTTCAAACGCCGGCGGCCCCGCCGTCGGCGCGCGGATCGTGCCCGCCTTCAAGCGTGCCATCGGCATGGCGGATCACCGCGCCGGCGTGACCCATGATGTCGGAATAGGCATCCGGCAACACCTCGACGTCGTGACCGGCGGAAAGCAGGCGGTCTGCAAGCTCGCCATCAAACCGGCTTTCCAGCCGCAGATTGGTGTGGCTCGATCCCCAGGTGCGGCCGAGCAGCCAGCGCGGCCGGTCGAGCGCCGTGGCGAGATTGTCGCCGAACATGACGTGGCGGGTGAACACGGCGGCTTGCGTCTGCGGCTGCCCGTCGCCGCCCATGGTGCCGTAAGCCATGACACGTCCGTCGTTGAGGATCGCGAGCGCGGGATTGAGCGTGTGCACCGGCAGGCGTCCTGGCTCGAGCATGTTGAGCGCTTTGCGATCGAGCGAAAAGCTGGCGCCGCGATTTTGCATCAGCACGCCGGTACGTGGCAGCACGCAGCCGGAACCAAATTCCCAATAGATGGACTGAATATAGGAGACGACGAGACCGCTGGCGTCCGCAGCGCCCATCCATACGGTGTCGCCTTCCTTCCATTGCACCGGCCAGTCCGCAGCCTTACGCCGATTGATCCGCGCGGCTTCCGCATCGAGAAAGGCGGAGGCGAGATAGCGTTCGACATCCTCCGGCATCCGGGCGGGATCGCTCAGAAATTGGTCGCGCAAGCGGAAGGCGCGCTTAGTCGCTTCTATAAGCGTGTGAATGTGATCGAAGCTCTCACCCTCGGCGACGCGCAGCCGGTCGAATAACGCCAAAATCATCAGCGACGCGAATCCTTGCGTCGGCGGCGGCGTGTTGAACAACGTGCCGGAAGAAATCGCGGTGCTGAGCGGCGCCGCGAGGATCGCACGGCAATTCTTCAGATCTTCGCGCGTGACCGGACTGCCGATGCGTTGCAGATCGGCGGCGATCTCGCGGGCTACATCGCCGCGATAAAAGTCGTCGAGCCCGGTATGAGCGAGCTGTTCGAGCGTTGCGGCAAAGGCGCTCTGCCGCAACGTTGCGCCCTCATCCGGCGCTTCGCCGTCGATAAGGAATGTTTCGGCGAAACCCGGCGCGCCCTTCAATTCGGACAAATTGTCCGCCGTCAACCGCGCTTGGCTTTTCGTAACCGTATAGCCGCCGCGCGCATGGCCGATGGCATCGGCAAGCAGCACGTCGAGCGGAAGCCGGCCGCGATAGTGTTTGGCGGTTTCGAGTGCGGCGATCCATCCACCGATCGCGCCGGGCACGGTCAGGGCGGCGAGTGGCCCGCGTGTCGGGATTTCGTCATACCCCCCATAGAGTTCGGGCTTTGCCTCGGCGCCGGCCCGCCCCGCGGCCATGATGGCGCGAACGGTTCCTTTGGGTTCGCGCACCAGCCAGAAGCCGTCGCCGCCAATATGCGCCATGTGCGGATAGACGGCGCTGATCGTGGCCGCCATCGCCACCATCGCCTCGAGCGCGTTGCCGCCTTCGGTGAGCACGGCGCGGCCAGCTTCGACCGCGGCGTGATGGGGAGCGGCGGCGATGCCTTTCCGATGTCCGGCGGTGTGGAGGTTCATTTGTTCCTTTTCGTCATGCCCGCACTTGTTGCGGGCATCCACGTCTACTTTCGTTAATTCAGCAATAAAGTCGTGGATGGCCGGGACAAGCCCGGCCATGACGACTTAAGAAACAGCCGCATCGTCCAATCCCCGCTTCTTCAAAAGCGCGTCGACAGTCGGCAGGCGGCCGCGGAAGGCCTTATAGGCTTCCGCCGGATCGCGCAGGTTTCCAGCGGAGTAAATAAAGTCGCGCAGCCGCTTGGCGGTGGCGGGATCGAAGGCGTCGCCCTTCTCCTGGAAGGCATCGAAGGCGTCGGCGTCGAGCACCTCCGACCAGAGATAAGAATAATAAGCCGCCGCATAGCCGCCGCCGGAGAACAGATGCTGGAAATGCGGCAGGCGGTGGCGCATCGCGATCTCGTCGGGCATTCCGAGACGCGCGAGGCTATCGCGCTCGAAGGCCGCCACATCGAGCGGCCCGGGGTCCGCAAGCGAATGCAGGTCGAGATCGACCACAGCGGACGATGTGTATTGCACCGTGTCGCAGCCTTGATTGAACGTGCGCGTCGCCAACAGCCGGTCAAGCAAGGCCGGTGGCATCGGCTCGCCGGTGCGGCTATGGCGCGCATAGGCTTTCATGATTTCCGGTACTTCCAGCCAGTGCTCGTAGAGCTGCGACGGCAGTTCGACAAAATCGCTCGATACGGCCGTTCCGGCGAGCAGCGGATAGGTGACGTCCGAGAGCAGCCCATGCACCGCGTGGCCGAACTCGTGAAACAGCGTGCGCGCATCGTCGAAGCTGAGCAGCGCCGGCTCCCGCGTCTCCGGTTTGGAGAAATTCATCACGTTGAGGATGATCGGAGTGTCGCCAGCAAGCTTTTGCTGGTCGCGCAGTGAGGTCATCCAGGCGCCGCTATGCTTAGATTCACGCGCGAAGTAGTCACCGATAAAAAGACCGATATGGTTGCCGCCGCTGTCCTTCACTTCCCAGGCGCGGGCGTCGGGGTGATAGAGCGGCACATCGACGCGCGTAAAGCTAAGCCCGAACAACCGTCGCGCGGTTTCGAAGGAAGCCTCAATCATCTGCTCAAGCTGGAAGTAAGGCTTGATCTCCGCTTCATCGAGATCGTAGCGCGCCTTGCGCAATTTCTCCGAATAATAGCGCCAATCCCAGGCCGCCAGCGCGAAATTGCCGCCTTCTTCGCCGATCATCTCCTGCAGTTCGTCGCGCTCGCGATGCGCGCGGGCACGCCCGCGCGTCCACACATTCTCGAGCAGGTCGCGCACCGCGCCCGGCGTCTTCGCCATCTGATCTGCAAGGCGATACTCGGCAAAGCTCGTATAGCCGAGAAGCTTTGCGCGTTCGGCGCGCAGCGCCACCATCTCGGCGACAATAGCGCGGTTGTCGGTTTTCCCGCCGTTTTCGCCGCGCATGATCCAGGCGTGGTGCGCCTTCTCGCGGAGATCGCGGCGGGGGGAAAATTGCAAGAACGGCTCGATCGAGGAACGCGAAAGCGTGATGACGTGCTTGCCCGGCATGCCGCGCTCCTCGGCGGCCGCTCGCGCCGTGGCGAGAAGAAAATCCGGCAGTCCGGCGAGGTCGTCCTCTTCCAAGATCAGTGCAAAGCCCTTCTCATCGGCGAGCACATTCTGCCCGAAGGCGGTGCCAAGACTCGCAAGCCGCTCATTGAGCTCGGCCAAACGGTGCTGGGCCGCAGCGTCGAGGCTGGCGCCTGCGCGGACGAAGATCGTGTGATAGCGCTCCAGTACGCGGTGCTGCTCAGCGGTGAGCCCCAGCGTATCGCGGCGGCGGTGGAGGTCGTCGATCCGGCGAAACAGCGGCGCGTTGAGATAGATCTCGTTGTCATGCCGCGCCAAGAGCGGCGCAATCTCACGCTCGACCGCCTGCAACGCGTCACTGGTATGAGCGCCCGCCAAAACGAAGAAGAGATTCGTGACCCGCACGAGCTCGGCCCCACCGCGCTCCATCGCTTCCAGCGTATTGGCGAAATCGGGCGCGGCCGGATTTGCAGCAATGGCATCGATCTCGGCCCGGTGCGCGGCGAGCGCGCGATCGAACGCAGGGCGGAAATGCTCCGGCGCAAGCGCGGCGAAAGGAGGCAGGCCGTAGGGGCCAGCCCACCGCTCCGTCAGCGGGTTTCCCGCATTTTCACCTATCGCCAAGTTGCCTAGTTCCATTCGCTCTCTTTAACCCTTGATTGCGGCGCAGGTTTCGGGGAGATTGCCGTGCGCTGGGTTAGCTCGCCTAAGCAGGGAACCGCAAGTCATGCTCGCCAAAGGCCGCCGCATCAATTGGCAGAACGTCGTCACCGTGGTCAGTGCGGCGATCCTGATCGGCGCTGAGGTTTTTGGCGCGGCTTTTGCCGGAAGCTGGGCGCTTGCCACGCTCTTCAATCTCGAAGCCATCGGCGCCCATATCTTGGAAGTGATTTTCTTCGGCTGCGGCATCGTCATCATGATCTCATTTCTCCGCAGCGCGCGACGGATCGAGCCTTTCACCCGCCGTTAGCGCGAGCGAGACCGCTCGCGACGCGGGGCGCCACATCGCCAACACAATCGACAGAGTTTTTTTTACTCGCGGCGGGTAAAGCTCTTGCACCTCGCGTTTGAATCGCTTATTTCGCGAGTGCCCTATTTCGCACGTGCCTGTGGCCGCGTGTCGATCGGTGGGGTCCGGACAAGAGGCCGGACAGCCGCCTACGGAAGAGAGTTTCTTCCTTGCTAGGTGTCCTTCACGGGGCGCCGACGCGATCGGCAGCCGGAGGCGAAACCGGCGATGTCCGTTCTCAACGGGCGACGCGGCTTAAAGCAACGACGGAGCGGGCTTTTTTGGTAGTGCCGGCGCGAATGCCGGATCACTGAAAAGGCTTGTCCATCTTTGCCGGCCGTGCGGAGCGGGAATTCCCATTCCGGACCAAGGCAGCAATCGGGTGACGTCACCAGCTCCGGCAATTCCGCCGGAGCATGGGACAGCATCCACGGCTTAACCTTGGCGGCGCCGCCGCCGTTGACATGGGAACAACGCCAATGACCGCGCGCATCCGTGAATTCCTCAAGAACCGCACCGGAGACGGGCCTTGCCTTGTTCTCGATCTCGATGTCGTCCGTGACAACTACACGGGTTTCGCCAGGGCGTTGCCGGACACCCGCGTGTTCTATGCAGTGAAGGCCAACCCAGCGCCGGAGGTCTTAAAACTCCTGACCGAGCTCGGCTCGTCCTTCGATGTCGCCTCCGTCAGCGAAACGCACGCCGTGCTCGCCGCTGGCGCGACGCCCGAGCGCATCTCCTACGGCAACACCATCAAGAAGGAGAGCGAGATCGCCGCGGCGTTCAAGCTCGGCGTCACGCTCTTCGCGGTCGATTGCGAGGCCGAAGTGGAGAAGGTCGCCCGCGCGGCGCCCGGCTCGCGCGTGATCTGCCGCATCCATTGCGACGGCACCGGCTCCGAATGGCCGCTATCGCGCAAGTTCGGCTGCGAGCCGGAATTCGCCACCGACATCCTCGAACTCGCCCACAAGAATGGGCTGGTCGCCCATGGCATTTCTTTCCACGTCGGGTCGCAGCAGCACAATGTCGAGGCCTGGGACCGCGCCTTGGCTTCCACGGCTTCGATCTTCCGCTCCTGCGCCGAGCGCGGAATTTTTCTGTCCATGGTCAATCTCGGCGGCGGCTTTCCGGCGAAATACATCCGCAAGACGCCGAAGCTCGAATCCTATGGCAAGGCCATCGCGCGGGCGCTGCGCCGCCATTTCGGCAACGCCATCCCGGAGACGCTCGTTGAGCCGGGCCGTGGTCTTGTCGGCACCGCCGGCGTGATCGAAGCCGAGGTGGTGCTGATCGCCAAGCGGTCGCCCGAGGACGACCTGCGCTGGGTCTATCTCGACATCGGCAAATTCCACGGCTTGGCGGAGACCATCGACGAGTCGATCCGCTACCCGATCCGCACGACGCATGACCGCGATGAGCTGGTGCCTTGCGTCGTCGCCGGACCGACCTGCGACTCCGTCGACGTGCTCTATGAGAAGACGCCTTACATGCTGCCGGTCACGCTCGCGATCGGCGACAAGGTGCTGATCGAGGCGACCGGCGCCTATACCGCAACCTATTCGTCGGTGGGCTTCAACGGCTATCCGCCGCTGCGGCAATATGTGATCTGACCTACGGTCGAGCAAAATAAAAAAGGGCGGCGCTTGCGCCGCCCTTTCGTTTGAGCTTCCGCCGTAAAGACGGCTATTTTTTCTCTTCCTCTTTTTCGCCCGGCCTGGCTGCCGGTCTTTCTGGCGCCGGCCGGCCTGCTCCAGGAGCGGGTGGCGCAACGCGTCCTGGCGGAGCAGCTTGTGGCGGCGGCGGAGCTGCCTGCTGCGGTGGCGGAGGAGGCGGTGCCACTCGCTGGGGCGGTGGCGGCGGCGCAGCCTGTGGTGCTTGTGGCGGAGGAGGCGGTGCCACTCGCTGCGGAGGTGGCGGTGGCGCAGCTTGTGGTGGTGGCGGCGGAGGTGGCGGAGCCACGCGCGGCGCAGGAGCTGGCGCCGGTTCTGGTCTCACGGCAGGCGCCGCCGGCCGTTCCGGCGCTGGCGTTCCGCGCGCTCCCGGCGGCGGGCCACCTTCTTCGCGGCGGCCGGGAGCACTACCGGCCGGTCGATCCCCCACGCCGCGCTCACTCGGCGGCCGTCCCGCATTGGGAGCCGGTGTGGCTGGTGCCGCCGTGGGAGGAGGCGGTGGTGGTGGTGGTGGTGGTGGTGGTGGTGGCGGAGGGGGTGACGGCGGTGCGGTGCGTCCAGCTTCCGGAGGCCGCCCCTGCTCGCTACGGCCTGCCGGCGTTTGTTGATCGGGCGCACCGGGGCGGCGCGTTTCAGGCGCCGCGCCAGGTTGAGTTGGTGCGGGCGATGGCCGCGCCGCACCTGGAGCCTGTCCCGGTGGCGTTGTCGGTTGCCCGGATGGCGCCGGAGTTGCACCGGGAGCATTTCCGCCCGGAGGTGTCGTCGGTTGCCGTGTGCCACCGGGAGCGGCCTGCCCCGGCGGCGTTGTTGGCGGGATTGTTTGTCCTGCAGGCGGCGGAGTTGCACCGGGCACATTCGTTCCCGCCGGCGGCGTTGTTGCCGGTGGCGTGCTCGTCTGCCCAGCCGGAGGCGTTGCGGCCGGCGCGGTTTGTCCAGGCTGCGCCGGTGTCGTTTGCGGCGCCGCTGTTGGCTGTACCGGCGTTGCATTCTGCGCCGCGCGCGGCGGACGATTTCCTAATCGGCCGTTTTCTCCGGCCGCGAGGGGCTGCGGCGGCGGCACTTGCGCCGCCGGCGTAATGATATTCGTTGTTTGATTGATGACGACGGTCGGCCGCTGGCGCTGACCCGGCCTCACTTCAATCGCGCCTTCGATACGCGTTCCGGCCAGCACCGGCGGCCGCACGCTGACAGCGCGAATGGGCCTGCCGATAGAGGCCGCAATGAATTCCGGCGCGATGCCGGGATTCACCGCGAAGCGTGCCCTACGGTCGCCCCCACGGTCGAGAATGATGGTGCGATTGACCACGACAGTTTCGCGAATGACCACGTCGCGCTGTCGCGGCGGCAAGATCACGACGGAAAG
>JAXDOS010000188.1:0-5378 GCA_034668785.1 Alphaproteobacteria bacterium | reverse complement strand
TGGAGGCGCTCACCGAGTTGAGGAAAATGTAGCCGGGGTATTTCGCCCCGCATAGCCGCGCAAGCTTAGTCCCGTCGCTTTTTCGATTTCCGAACGCCATCCGGCGGCGGGTTTTCGCCCGCGCTCTGCTTGAGCGCCGCGCGTAGGTCGGTTGGCCGGCCGTGCTTTTTCAGCAGATCGCGGAAGGCTTCGTCGGCGAGTTCCTGCAGAGTCATCATTCGATCGCTTGCTAGCAGATTGAGCGCGTTGAGGGTTTCGCGGTCGAAGGTGATCCGCTTGCCGGCGGTTCCCTCCTCGGTGGTTTTGCGACGGGTGGCCATGATGCGCCTGCCTTGTTAGCGCTTGTCCCGATCGCCTGGGGAGGCGTTGCCCGCGCCTTTGACGCGCCGATCCACGCCCGACCGCCGGTCCGCTGCTCGCCTTTCGCCAAGGGCGCGCTTCTCTTCCTCCGACCGCGTGTCTTTGCCACTGCGGCGATCGGCGCCTTTACGTCTGCCGGGGCCCGGCCCCCTTTTCCCCTCATCCATTGATGCCTCCTCCTCAAGGATCGAAGATTCATCCGGCTTTGGTTTGCGCGCGGCAATCGGACTTTGGTCGGGCTTAAGTAGGCTAACCCGCGAGAAGGTTATTTCCTCCCAAACAAGCGCTCGATGTCCGCGAGCTTGAGTTCCACATAAGTCGGGCGGCCGTGGTTGCACTGGCCGGAATTCGGCGTGGCTTCCATCTCGCGCAAGAGCGCGTTCATTTCCTCAGGCTTCAGCCTGCGCCCGGCCCGCACCGAGCCGTGGCAGGCCATGGTGGCGGAGACATGCAAAAGGCGGCGTTCCAACGGCAGCGCCTCGTCCCATTCCGCCATGTGCTCGGCGAGGTCGCGGGTCAGCGCCTGGGCATCGATCTCGCCCAGCATCGACGGCGTCTCGCGCACCGCGATGGCGCCGGGACCGAAGGGTTCGATAACAAGACCAAAGCGCGCCAATTCGTCGGCGCGGGCCAGCAGGCGCTCGACGTCACTCTCATCAAGCTCGACGATTTCCGGGATCAGCAGGATCTGCCGCGCCACGCCGCTGCGGTCGATGGCGGATTTCATCCGTTCATAGACCAGGCGCTCATGCGCCGCATGCTGGTCAACCACCACAAGGCCGTCGCGAGTCTGCGCCACGATATAGGTCTCATGGATTTGCGCGCGCGCCGCGCCAAGCGGGCGATCAAGCAGATCGGGCGCGGGCTCCACGATATCGGCGCGGGCGTCAGCCATCGGCCCGCCAACCTCGAAGGCGGCCTGCGCCGCTTCAGCGAAACCGGCGACGCCGCGCAATACCGGCCGCGCCGGCGAGCGCCGCCAATCCCAGCCGGCACGCTGCGGCGACGGACGGAAGGCGGCGATGGTGGCGCTGCCGCCGGTCGTCGCCGCGCGCTGGCCGTCGCGCGTCAGCGCTTCCTTCAACGCGCTCACCAGCAGGCTTCGCACCAGCCCGGGATCGCGGAAGCGCACCTCCGTTTTCGCCGGATGCACGTTGACGTCGACCTCGCGCGGATCGAGCGCCACGAACAGCGCCACGATGGGATGGCGGTCGCGCGGCAGGTAGTCGGCGTAAGCGCCGCGCACCGCGCCGATCAAGAGCTTGTCGCGCACCGGGCGGCCGTTGACGAACAGATACTGCCCAAGCGTGTTGGCGCGGGTGAAGGTCGGGAGCGCGGCGAAGCCTTCGACCATCAGGCCCTCGCGCCCGGCGCGGATTTCCACGGCATTGGCGCGGAACTCCCCGCTGAGCACATCCGAAAGCCGCGCCAAGCGTCCGGCTGAGCCTGGCAATGCGGCCGCCCAAGTGACCGGCGCCCGCTCCTCGCCCACGAGGGTGAAGGCGACATCCGGCCGGCTCATGGCGAGCCGCCGCACCACGTCGCGCACGGCTTCGGCTTCGCTGCGGTCGGTCTTGAGGAATTTCAGCCGCGCCGGCGTGGCATAAAACAGGTCGCGCAATTCGACGCGGGTGCCTTGCGTCAGTGCGGCGGGCTTCACCTCCGACTTCACGCCGCCGTCAACGCCGAGCATCCAGGCATGCGGCTCGCTGCGATGCCGGGTGGTGATGTCCAGGCGCCCCACAGCGCCAATCGAGGGCAGCGCCTCACCGCGAAAGCCGAGCGTGCTGATTGCGAGCAGATCGTCGCCGTCGAGCTTGGAGGTGGCATGGCGCTCCACCGCGAGCATGAGATCATCGCGGGTCATGCCATCGCCGTCGTCAATCACGCGGATCGAGCGGCGCCCGCCGCCATCGGTGGCCACCTCGATCCGCGTCGCGCCGGCATCGAGCGCGTTTTCCACCAGTTCCTTGACCACGCTGGCCGGGCGTTCGACCACTTCGCCCGCGGCGATGCGGTTGACGGTGGCCTCGGACAATTGGCGGACGGGCATGGGCGAGCCTGATTCGGGGAATTAATCGGAGTCTAACGACCCAAAGAGGGCTTCGCGAGGCCTGGTGGCAAACTGCCCCCGCTACGCACATCTTGTCGTCCGGCCAAGCAGGCGACAAAAACTCAATCCACAGGCTTCTTCTGCCGCAGGCTCTTGATGCCGCCCCGGCGTTTCTTGGTGTCGATGCGCTTCTGCTTCGACGCCTTGGTCGGCTTGGTCGCCCGCCGCGGCACCGGCTTTACCGAAGCCTCGCGGATCAGCTCGACCAGCCGCGCTAGTGCTTCCTCGCGATTGCGCTTCTGGCTGCGTTCGCTCTGCGCCGTGATGACGATCACCCCGCTCTGGGTCATCCGGCTGCCGGCGAGCTTCATCAGCCGCACCGCGACATCGTTGGGCAGCGACGGCGAGTGGCGCACGTCGAAGCGCAGTTGCACCGCGCTCTCGGTCTTGTTGACATGCTGGCCGCCCGGCCCGGAGGCGCGGATGAAGCTTTCCTGCAGCTCGGATTCGTCGATGGCGATGCTGTCGGTGACGCGGATCATGGCTCTGTTCGTCATGGCCGGACTCGTCACCGCAAGTCGCGGTTTACCCGACGTGCGGCAGCGATAATGCGCAACTCGGGCAAGCCCGAGTTGCGGTGCCATCCACGTCTTTATCACGAAGTAAGACGTGGATGCCCGCGACAAGCGCGGGCCTGACGAAGAAACTACTGTCCGCCCGCCAAATACTTCTTCGCCAGCACCTTGCCCTCTTCGACCGCGGGCTGGTCGAAGGCATCGACGCCGAGCAGCCGCGCGGTGATGATGGTTTCCAACATGAAATGCATCAGCAATTCGCCGAGGCTCGCCTCGTCGATCTTTTCCAGATGCATCGTGCGCACCGGGCAGCCGTTCTTCGCCAAGGTCTCGGCAGTGGCGCGGCCTTGCGCCGCGACGAGATCGCCGATGGTCCTGCCGGCGAAATCCGGCTCGCCGCAGAGCTTGGCGAGATCAGCCTCGATGCGCGGGCCGCGTCCCGCCGTTGCCGTGGTGATGATCGTGAAGAGCTTGTCGCGCGGGCCGGCAATGAAAAGCTGCAGCTGGCTATGCTGGTCGACCGGGCCGAGCGCGCCGATCGGCGTCGTGCCCTTGCCGTCTTTGCCTAGGCTTTCCGCCCAGAGCTGCACGTACCACTTGGTAAAGCGTTCCAGCTTGTCGGCATAAGCCATCATGACGGCGATGCGTTTGCCTTTCTCGGCGAGTGCGACCGAGAGTGCAGCGCCGACGGCGGCCGGTACCTCAGCCACGGGCTTTCGGTCAAGCACCGGGGCCAAAGCCGCGGCCGCGCCGGCGCGTATCGCGGCGATATCGAGGCCGAGGAGGGCCGCAGGCAGCAGTCCGACATTGGTCAGCACGGAGAAGCGGCCGCCGACGCCGGTGTGGTGTTCAAGCATCGGCACGCCATAAGGCGCGAGAAGATCACGCAAGCCATTGCGCTTGCCCCCTGCGGGTTCGGAGAGACCAAGCAGAAGTTCGCCGGCGCGCTTCTCCAGCCCGGCTTGTTTGAGTGCCGCAAGCACCGCGGCGGTCTGCATCAGGGTCTCGCCGGTGCCGCCCGACTTGGAGATGGCGACGAAGCGCGTAGTCGCTAATGGCAGCCGCTCCAACAGGGCGCCGAAAGTTTCCGGGTCGAGGTTGTCCATGAAATGGAGGCGCGGCGGCTCGCGCAACAGCCCGATGCCCGGCACCGCATGGCCGGCAAGCTGCGCCAGCGTCTGGCCTCCCAGACTCGATCCTCCAGTGCCGAGGAAGACAACGTCGGTCGCGCCCGTTTTGAGCCGCTGAGCGGCCTGCACGATCGCGCCGAGATCGTCGCGCTGCGACGGCAGCCGCAGCAACGGAAGCTTTCCGTCGGCGTGGCGCGCGCGCAGCCAAGCCAGCGCATCTTCCGTGCGCTTGAGAGTATCGGCAAGGGCTTTCGCCGTCACGCCTTCGCCGCCTACGCGCTCCGCCCGCGCATTCTCGATGGATTGCAGCAATGGCATCGGGACTTAGCTCCGTTGTCATGCTGCCTCGTGCGGGCGTCCACGTCTTGCGTTTTTCAATGCAAAGACATGGATGCCCGCGACAGCGCGGGCATGGCGGCAAGGACAGTTATTCTTAGCGAGAATCGAGACGGCGGTACAACGGCGAAAGGATATACTTGTTCCTGCCCGTCAGTCCCGGGAGATCACGCCCGCCGGGCGGCCGACCACAGTGACCAGCATTCCGCCATTGAGCAGGCGCCGGGCCATACGCTTGGTGTCGTCCAGGGTTACCGCATCGATGAGGCTGTTGCGCTTGTCAATGTAATCGATCCCAAGATCGTCAAGCTGGATTTGCACGAGCTGGCCCGCGATCTTGCTCGATGTATCGAGACCGAGCACATAGGAGCCCTTGAGGAAGGACTTGGCCTTGGCCAATTCCTCTTCCGTCGGGCCCTCCGCCGCCAGCCGCTTCATCTCGCTTTCGATGACGTCAAGGGTTTCGCCGGTACGGTCGCTGCGCGTCGCGGTACCGCCGATCATGACGGACGCGCTCTTGAGCCAGACCAGGCTGTCATTGATGCCATAGGCGAGGCCGCGCTTTTCGCGGACTTCCCGATACAGCCGCGAGGACATGGTGCCACCGCCGAGAATGTAGTTGACGATGTAAGCGGCCATGAAATCGGGGTCGCTGCGGGCGATGCCGGTGCCGCCGAAGGTGACCACCGCCTGCGGCACGTCGAGATCGATCACGATCCGCCGGCCCAGGCCCTGGGGAACCGCAGCCGGCACCGGCTGCAAATCGGCTTTGGCTGGCAGCGATCCGAACACACGGTCGACGAGCGCGCCGGCTGCCGCCGCATCGAGATCGCCGACAATCGCGATTTTCAGATGGTCGCGCGCGAAGACTCGCTTGGTATAGGCTCTGAGATCATCCACGGTGATGCGCGGCACCGATTCAAG
>JAXDOS010000187.1:0-5526 GCA_034668785.1 Alphaproteobacteria bacterium | reverse complement strand
TCGAGGTTGCAGAAGAAATCGACATGGAGGCTCCGGCGCGGGTGAGTGGCGACGAACATAGAACCTCGCTTGCGCCATCCAAACAAATCTTTGGTCCTAGAACCTGCTGCCCCACTGCATAGCAGCCGCGTGACGGGGGACTGGCGAAGGCAAAGTGAAAGTGCTATATCTGTTTTGCTCGAATTGAGAACAACACCGGCTCCGTGCCGGATGTTTTATCCCCGCTTATACTCAGTTGGAGCAAATTGAGGAGGGTTCGTCATGCCTCTTTTGGAAGTGCTTGATACCCCAATGCTTTCCCCACGCGCCGCAGCCCGCCCTCCCTCCTTGCGGCATTTCAAGGCGCTACCGGCGCCTGCGCTTAACTGGAACGCGGACGTCGAGCGCGACACCGCGCATCTCTATCAGCGGGTGAAAAATATCATCCCGGCGATCGAGTGGCCGACGCTTGCGCCCACCATCCGCGCCATCAACAGGCTGAAGCAAGAGCGCAACGCCGTCATCCTGGCGCACAATTATCAGACGCCGGAAATCTTCCATTGCGTTGCTGATGTGGTCGGCGATTCGCTCCAGCTCGCCCGCGAAGCGGCGAAGGTGGATGCCGACGTCATCGTGCAATGCGGCGTGCATTTCATGGCGGAGACGGCGAAGATCCTCAATCCCGACAAGGTGGTGTTGATCCCCGATCTGCGCGCCGGCTGCTCGCTGGCGGAATCCATCACCGCGGCGGACGTGCGGCTGCTGCGTGAGCGTTTCCCCGGGGTGCCGGTGGTCACCTATGTCAACACTTCCGCCGAGGTGAAAGCCGAGAGTGACATCTGCTGCACTTCGTCGAACGCGGTGCAGGTGGTCGAGAGCCTGGGCGCCGAGCGCGTCATCATGCTGCCGGATGAGTATCTGGCGAAATACGTCGCCTCGCAGACCAGCGTGAAGATCATCGCTTGGAAAGGCCATTGCGAGGTGCACGAACGCTTCACCGCTGCGGAGTTGCGCGCGGTGCGCGAGAGCGATCCGTCGGTGCAGATCATCGCGCATCCGGAATGCCCGCCCGACGTTATCGCGGAAGCGGACTTCACCGGTTCCACCGCCCACATGATCGACTGGGTGCGCAAGCGGCGTCCGAAGCGCGTGGTGATGGTCACCGAGTGCTCCATGGCCGACAACGTGGCGGCGGAATTGCCCGACGTGGAATTCGTGCGCCCATGCAATCTGTGCCCGCACATGAAGCGCATCACGCTGCCGAACATTCTTGATAGCCTCCTGCATATGCGCGAGGAGGTTTTGATTGATCCTGCTATCGCGGCAAAAGCGCACCGCGCCGTCGAGCGCATGGTGAATTTGAAGAGTTGAACCGCTTTCCTTCTCCCCTTGTGGGAGAGGGTGCTGAGCGGACGAAGTCCGCGCAGCGGGTGAGGGGTGGGCTTAGCGGCATCATCGACCCCTCGCCCGGTTCTCGCTTCGCTCGAACCACCCTCTCCCACAAGGGGAGAGGGAAGAAAGAACCGATGGCTTACTCCGTCAGCAACTCCAACATCCTCATCGTCGGCGGCGGGCTGGCCGGACTGTTCTGCGCGCTGAAACTAGCGCCCCGCCCGGTCACCATCGTCGCCGCCGCGCCGCTGGGCGAAGGCGCTTCGACCGCGTGGGCGCAAGGCGGCATTGCCGCCGCCGTGGCCGAAGGCGACACGCCGGAAGCCCATGCGCGCGACACCGTCGCGGCGGGAGCCGGGATCGTCGACGAAACCGTTGCGCTCGGCATCGCGCGCGAAGCCGCCGACCGCGTGCACGATCTGCTGTCCTACGGCGTGCCTTTCGACAAAGACCTGGAAGGCCGGCTGTTGGTATCGCGGGAAGCCGCGCATTCCACGCGCCGCATCGTCCGCGTCCAAGGCGACCGGGCCGGCCACGCCATTATGGCGGCGCTAATCGAGGCCGTGCGCAAGACGCCGTCGATCCATGTGATGGAAGGATTCATGGCGGAAGAACTGGCGACTGTAGACAATGCTGTTATTGGCCTGCACATGCGCGACCAAAAGGGCCGGTTAACGACTCTTCCTGCCGATACAGTCGTGCTCGCGACCGGCGGCATCGGCCATCTCTATTCCGTAACCACGAATCCAGCGGAAGCGCGCGGTGTCGGGCTTGCCATTGCCGCCCGCGCGGGCGCAGTTCTGGCCGACACCGAATTCGTGCAGTTCCATCCCACCGCGCTTGATGTCGGCCGCGATCCGGCTCCGCTCGCGACCGAGGCACTGCGTGGCGACGGCGCGACCCTGGTCAACCGCGCCGGTGAACGCTTCATGCGGCGTCTGCATCCCGACGCTGAACTGGCGCCGCGTGATATCGTTGCTCGCGGCCTTTTCGCCGAGATCGCCGCCGGGCGCGGTGCTTTCCTCGACGCGCGGCAAGCCATCGGCGCGGATTTCCAGGCAAAATTCCCTACTGTCTACGCAAGCTGCATGGCGGCAGGCATCGACCCGGCGCGACAGCTCATTCCGGTGGCTCCGGCGGCGCATTACCACATGGGCGGCATCGCCGTGGACGCGCGCGGACGCGCGTCGCTTGCAGGACTCTGGGCGGCGGGCGAAGTCGCCTCAAGCGGCGCGCATGGCGCCAATCGGTTGGCATCGAACTCGCTGCTCGAAGCGGTGGTGTTCGCCTCCCGCATCGCCGAGGACATCGACGGGATGGAGCCCGGCAAAAAGGTGCCGTCAGCCGCCGCAACCGATGACCTTAGAGCATCCTCAGCGATAACGTCGGCCGACGACAGCGCGTTGCGCGCGGTGATGTCCGCCCATGTCGGCGTCATCCGCGACGAGGAAGGGCTTTCTCGCGCACTCGCTGAGATCATGGACATCGAGCGCAAGACCGCTTCGCCTGTGCTGCGCAATATGGCGACAGCAGCGTTATTGGTCACCGCCACCGCCTGGAAACGCCGCGAAAGCCGTGGCGCGCATTTCCGCTCGGATTATCAGAGCGCCGACCCGGCGCAAGCGCACCGGAGCTTCATCACGCTCGATGAAGCACGTCACATCGCCGAACGCGCCGCCGTGGCGCCTGTCCCCGTCCACTGAGGAAGACCCATGACGAACTTGCTGTGCGCTGACGCCTTTCTTTCGCCGCTCGAAATCGACGACGCGGTCACACGCGCGCTGGCCGAGGATCTTGGCCGCGCCGGCGACATCACCTCCATTGCCACGGTGCCTGATGGTACCCGCGGCCGCGCCGTGGTCGCGGCACGCAAGGGCGGACGCATCTCCGGGCTGCCGCTGGTCGAAGCCGCCTTCCGCAAGCTCGCACCGGACATGGAGATTAAAGCGCATGCTCGCGACGGCATGACGGTCGAGGCGAAGACCGCGCTGATGACGGTGACGGGCGACGCCCGCGCCATGCTGGCGGCGGAGCGCACGGCGCTGAATTTCGTCGGGCATCTGTCCGGCATCGCCACCGCGACCGCCGAATTCGTGCGCCGTGTCGCGCATACCAAAACGCGCGTGATGTGTACGCGCAAGACCCTTCCGGGACTGCGCGCATTGCAGAAATACGCCATCCGCTGCGGCGGCGGCTTCAATCATCGCTTCGGTTTGGACGATGCAATGCTGATCAAGGACAACCACGTCGCAGTCGCCGGCGGCATCGGCGCGGTGCTGCAGCGCGCCAGGGCAAGCGTCGGCCCGATGGTCAAGATCGAGATCGAGGTGGATTCGCTGGAGCAACTACGCGAAGTGCTCGATGCCGGTCTCGCCGACGTGGTGCTGCTGGATAATTTCGACGTGCCGAAGCTACGCCAGGCGGTGCAAATAGTCGGCGGCAAGTTGGTGACGGAGGCTTCCGGCGGTATCACTCTCGATAGCGTGGCGGAGATCGCGGAAACCGGCGTCGACTATGTTTCCTCGGGAGCGCTAACGCATTCGGTGATCAATCTCGATATCGGCCTCGACATCGAGATGTAAAATCTCTGTCATCCCGGGCGACCGAGCGTAGCGAGAGAGACCCGGGACCCATCTTTCCTTGCTGAATTAATTTACTCATGGATCCCGGATCGGCTCACTCCGCTCGCCGTCCAGGATGACGACAATAAGCTACAGCTTCGCCACCGCCTCGGACGTCGCCGCGAGGCTGCCCCAGGAGGGCGCATCGGAACCGTCGCCCCAGGCGCGCGGGCGGTAGAAGGTGTGGACGCCGAATTTGTAGAGCTTTTTCATCTCCCGCACCCACGACGGCCGCACCCAATAGGCGTGGTAGTGGGTCGCTCTGTTGACCTCGGCCAGCCAATATTTGCCGTCGAGCATGTCCTTGGCGATGCGTGTCGCGCGCACCCAGGCCTGCGGCTCGGTGATGTTCTTCGACAAGCCGTCGCAGGCGAAGGTGAACTGGCAGGCGAGATGCCGGTGCGAATTCTGATAGACGGCGCCGCAGACGTTGTTCGGATAGAAACCGGAGAAGACGCGGTTCATTACCACTTGCGCGACGGCGATTTGGCCGCGCACCGGCTCGCCGCGGGATTCGAAATAGACGGCGTTGGCGAGACACTTCTCCGCCTTGGCGCGCGCCTTGCCGTCGAGATGCAGCCGCTCGGCCGGGGTTATGGGCCGGCGGCCTTCGCCGGTCACTTCGCCCTTGCTGGCGATGGTCTCGCCGCCTTTCGCCGGATCAATCTTAGTATCGGCGGACGGCTGGGGGTTGAGCGCGGCAAGCTTGATGTCCGGATCGGCCACCGGCGGCAGGACGAGCATCGGCTCCTCCCCCGGAGTCCATTTTTCAATGGCGCCGCGCGATGGATTGAGCGGCTCGATACCGAAATAAAGCTGTGCCATATCCAGCACCGCCTCGGCGGGCTTGGCGACGGCGGTGGCGGGTTTTTCCTCAACGACGCGGTCGAGCGGATCGGGGACATCGGCGGCGGCTGCGATCTCGAGCTCAACCGCGGCGGAAATATCCGCTTCGGCGGACGGTTCGAGATTGGCCGTGGCGGCGATCTGGTTGTTCGGCTCCGATTGTTCCGGCGCCGAGGCCTCAAGCGCGGGAGCAGGTTCGGGCCGCGCCGGCAGCAGACGATTGCCCTTGGCGCTCCGATCCACGGCGGGAAATTCCAGCGGCGGCTCCGCCGACCTTGGATCGAACAGCGGTGTGTTACGCAGTAGGCTGCGCGGATCGAGACTCGCCAGCTGATATCGTAGCGGTTCCGGTATCGCGGTGCCGATCGGCCGCGAAAAGCTGAACGTCGCCGCATGGATGGTGCCGAACGGAGACGCCAGCACGTGCTGGCGCCAATGCTCCGAGACCGAAGGCTGCCTAGCGAAAAGCGCGGCGAGATCCTGATAGCCGGACTGAGTCGGCATCAGAATGAAGGCCAAAGCGCCAAGACCGAAGGGCGCCGAAAGGACCCCCTTCGGCCTTCTACGCGATGCGACGATACTCACGCTCTACCCCACCCTACGCAACGCCACGCTACGCACAGTCCTTCGCGCGAAAGGCGCCGCCGTGGCGCCAATGCGACATGTTTGTTTATTGCCGAATTAACCT
>JAXDOS010000186.1:0-6551 GCA_034668785.1 Alphaproteobacteria bacterium | reverse complement strand
ACATACCCAGCGACGAAGAGCAGGATCGTGCTGGCAATGAGGCCGACGATCTGCGGCCAAGCGAGCAGCACGCTTTCCCCCAAGGGCAGCGGCGCGCCCATGATGGCGCCCTGCATTTGGGAGAGATAGATCGGGCCGAGCGCGCGCGTCGCGGGATTCAGCAAGGCGACCACGGCCTCACCGAACAACGTGCTTGGCGAAAGCCGCGCCAGCGCGAATTCCCATTCCGCAGTTCCCGGCGTCGGCAACCCCAGCGATGCGTAGCGCAGGTCCGGAGGCGAAATAATGCTGGCCGCGAGGGACGCCAGCGCCGGCCAGATCACGGTGAGAAAAAGCCACAGGCCGAGCGTGATCAGCGCGGCGGTCGCCGCCGACCGGAACAGGATCGAGAATAATATCGCCAGCGCCAGCCAGACCGCCGCATAGGCGATGGTCACGAGGAAGAAGACGAGGCTGCGCCCGATCTCCTCCAAGCCCGGCGGCAACCCGAGCAGCAGGAGCCCGAGCCCGATGACCAGCAGCCACAGCGCCAAAAGGCTGATCGACAGCGTCGCAAGGCCGGCGAGGAATTTTCCGAACAGCAGCGCGTCGCGATAGATTGGCTGCGCCAGCACGCGGGACAAGGTGCGCCGGTTGTGCTCACCATTGACCGCGTCAAAGCCGAGGCCGATTGCCATCAATGGGACCAGGAAGCCCAGAAACGAAACGAAGGATGGCAGCGGCTCCCGCGATGTCGTGAACAGCCGCAGAAGCAGGAAGGGGTCTTCCGCCGTCGAGTCCTTAATCTGCTGAATGGCGCCATAGAGCGCGGCGAGCGCGGTGAGCACCACGAGCCATTCCAGCACACGCATGCGCGCGCTGGTGAGATGGTCGGACAATTCCTTCAGGGTCACGACGCCGAGGCCGTGCCAGGGTGAGCCTTCACGCCGCATCGCGCGCCTCCCCTGCATTCACGCCTTGGAAGTAGCGCGCATAGATCGCTTCCAGGCTTGGGTCCTCGACCGACAGCCGCGTCAGCCGTCCCCCGGCGCCGACCACCGCGGCGGCAGCCTCGGGCCGCACATCGCGGTCGGCAAGCAGCCGCAGCTGCCCGGGACTGGTTTCCTTCACCACCTGCACCCCGGGAATGCCGGAGAGACAGCGAGCAAGCCCCTCCCCTTGCGCCTCGATCTCGACCGTGAAGCCGCCGCCGAGCACTTGCCGCCCAAGCTCCGCCACCGTTCCGAGAAGCACGATACGTCCGTCGCGAAACAGCGCCACCCGATCGCACACGCTTTGCACCCGGTCGAGCAGATGCGACGATAGCAGCACGCTCATGCCCTCGGCTTTGAGCTCGCGGATCAAAGCGAGCAGCTCCGCCGTGGCCTGCGGGTCGAGGCCTGAAGTTGGCTCGTCGAGGATGGCGATGCGCGCCTGCTTCATCACGATCTCGGCCAAGCCGAGCCGCTGGCGCATCCCGCGCGAGAACGTTGCCACGCGTTTGTCGGCGACATCCTTCAGCCCGACCCGCGCCAGCGAGGCTGCGATGCGCGGCTTGCGATCGGCGGGCGTAATGCCCATCAGGCGGGCTGTGTAGTGCAGATTATCGGCGGCGGTGAGGTGGTCATAGAAGCCGACCGCGTCCGGCAGATAGCCGACCCCGCGCTTCACCGCGAGCGGTTGGCGTACCGGATCGTTGCCGAGCACCCGCGCATGCCCATCCGAAATCTCGCTCAAGCCCAGCAGCATGAGGATGGTGGTGGTCTTGCCGGCGCCGTTGGGGCCGAGCAAACCGAAAATCTCGCCGGCGGCGACATTGAAGGAGACGCCGTCGACGACGGTTGTCGCGCCATAGCGCTTGGTGAGACCGCGGGTCTCGATGACGATGTCGCTCATCGGCGGCCGAACCTTGCCACCGCGCCCACCATGATCAAAAGCGCAATGCCGATGATGCCGACGCCGGCGATGCCCCATAGCGTCGAGGTCGTCACCGTGATGCGGAAATTCGACGACGCGGATTCTCCGCGCGAGGACGCGCGCAGCACGGTGACATAGTCGCCGGCGACCGCCTTCTCCGTCGGCGTGATCAGCGCCTGCACCTCCGTGCTGGCTCCCGGCGCCACGCGGTCGACTGTTTTCGGTTCGAAGGCTACCTTCCAGCCGCTTGGCCCCGAGCCCGACAACTCCACGGACTCCGCCGGCGCGGTGCCGGAATTGGTCACGAGGATGGTGATGGCGGTTTCAGCGCCGGCCGAGGCGCGGCCGCTGACCAGCCCTTCGCGGCCCGTCAAATCGAGCTTGGGCTGGCCGCTGATATCGAGAGCCACGTCGGCGGTGGCGGAGGCGTCCTCGGCGGCGGCGCGCACCGCGACAGGATAATGACCGGCGCCGATGGTGCTCGGCGGGCGCACCTTCAGCTTGACGTCCTTCGACTGGCCGGGATCGATCGGGATCGCGCTCAGTTCCTGGGTGCCGTAGACCTCGGTGAAGGAGGTGTCGAAATTCTGCGGCCCCTGCGCGGTCAAGCTGACCAGGAGGCGCTTGCCGCTGTCGTTCTTCACGCTCATCTGGTATTCGAAACTGGTTTTCGCCGAGCCGCGCAGTTCCGGAAGCTGCGGCGTGACCGAGAGCTTGGCCGGCAATTCCTTGGCCAGCGTCACCGCGATCGGCAGGCTGGCTTGGGCATTCGCGCCTTGGGCGTTGATCGTCAGCGTCTCGGTCCCGAACGGCGCGGTTTTGGGCACATCCACCCGCAATTCCAACGAAACGCTGGAGTTGGTCCCGGGCATCGCCGCCGCCACCGGCTGGCCGCCACCGACCAGGGCCGCCGTCCAGCCGGAGGGCACTCCCGACACCGAGAGCGCCAAGCGGTCGGGAGCGACCGCATAATTCTGTAGGCGCAAGCTGAGCGTGGCCGTGGTGCCCGGGCGCACGGTGACCGCCGGGTAGTCGGTCAGCAGATAAAGCCCCTTGACGTCATGGGTTGGCTCCTGCGCCTGCGCGGCCAAAAGGCCCAGCGCCAGGAAAGATAGGACGGCCAAAAGACTTCGCATCGAGATATCTCCCCGCAACATGATGAACCCCAAACAATCGCCTTCCCCCGCGGAGCCTCAACGGCACCTGCGGGAGCGGCCATTTTTCTCCCGATCATGACAAAATCATGCACACGGCTGAAATTTGTCGCATGACGGCATTCATCGTAGGACGTCCCCTGCCGGAAGGCCAGCCGCCGAAAAACCGCCATGCAGCGAAGATCGCAGATCAGTGCCGGATTGCTCGCCTTTCGCCGGCATAACGGCCTTGAGCTGCTGCTCGCGCATCCGGGCGGGCCGTTCTGGGCGAAGAAGGACGATGGTGCCTGGACCATTCCCAAAGGGGTGGCCGATGTCGACGCCGACCCGCTGGCGGCAGCGCGCCGGGAATTCACCGAGGAAACCGGCTTCGTCGCCAGCGGCGATGTCATCCCGTTGCAGGCGGTGCGGCAAAGAAGCGGCAAAACCGTGTTCGCCTGGGCCTTCGAGGCGGATTACGATCTCGCCGGTTTCAGCAGCAACACCTTCGAGATGGAGTGGCCGCCTCGATCGGGCCGGATGCAGAGTTTTCCCGAGATCGACCGGCTGGGATGGTTTGACTATTCCCGCGCGCTGCAAAAGATCATCGCCTATCAGAAACCATTCCTGATCGAGCTGCAGGCAAAGCTCGCTGCCTAGCCGGCACCATGCCGGAACTATGTGGTTCACCGACGCGTTGTCTTCCCACGCATCCAACAGGAGAAGATGATGGACAAGGATCGGATCAAAGGCTCGATCGAACAAGCCAAAGGTACTGCCAAGGAAGCTGCCGGCGAAATCACCGGCGACGCCAAGCTTCAGAGTGAAGGCCAGGCGCAAAAGGCGGCAGGCAAGATTCAGAACGCCGTCGGCGGCCTCAAGGACACGCTGCGCGGCAAATAGTCAAATGTCTTAGATGGAATGTTGCGAAAGAAAACCCGGCTTCGGCCGGGTTTTCCGTTTGCCCTCAGGCCGCGGCAAATTGGGCCGGAACAGCCACAATGCTTGACTTGTGCGCGGCTCCTTCCGCAACAGCTATCGGGTCGATCGCTTCGATAAGCTGCAAAAAGGCCGAACCAGGCAGCGCCGGGGCGAAGACAAAACCTTGCGCCGCGCGAATGCCGCGGTCGCGCAGATAGACCACTTGCTCGAAGCTCTCCACGCCCTCGGCAATGATATCCATCCGCATATTGTGAGCCAGGTCGATCAGGGTTTCGATGATGGTCGTGGAGCTGCGCTCGATGCCGATGGCGTCGATGAACATCTTGTCGATCTTGATGATGTCGACGCCGAGCTTGAGGATATAGGAAAGTCCGCTGTGGCCGGTTCCCACGTCGTCGATCGCCATGCGAACGCCGAGGCCTTGCAATGTGGCAATCAAGCGACGGGTTTCGGTCAGGTTCTCGATCGGCTGACGCTCGGTCAATTCCAGCACCAGCTGCGACAAGCGAATCGGCCCGCGCGCAAAAATCTCACGCACGTCGCGCACGATGGTTTCGTCTTCGAAATGCCGCGCCGCCAGATTAAACGACACCTTGAGATGCAGCCGCTGGGCAAAAGCCGGACCGATTTCCTTGCACACCCGGCGCATCAGCGCCCGCGTCATGTCGACGATGATGCCGCTGGATTCCGCCAGTGGGATGAAGACAGCGGGCGAGACAATGGTGCCGTCGGACTTGCGCCAGCGGATCAGGACCTCGGCGCCCCGAAGCTTGCCCGACACGAGGTCGACGACGGGCTGGTAATAGGGCACGAATTCTCCCGCTTTGAGAGCGCGTTCGAGTTCGGCGATTGGATTTTCCCGCTGGCGCTTGGGCATGGCGAAATAAAATGCCAGCACAGCCAGCGCCAGTAACCAAGTGATCGTCGTGCCCAGCGTCTGCAGACCGGTCGCGTTGGCATTCAAGCTCGAGCGCAAGAGCGAGGTGCTTACGCGCAATCCATAGCGCTCGGATGAAACGCTGGCGGTAAGGCGCTCGTCACCGGGAGGCACCGCCTCGGGCGTCCCCGCTTCTCCGATCAACGTGCCATCCTGCATGGTCATGCGGCTATAGCCGCCCGGCGAAGTTCCCTCCGCCGAGCCCTGCGAACTGATCATCGAGCTCAAGAGCAAGGCGCCGAGGCCGCTAGCACCATCACCTCCTACCTGGCGGATGCGAACCATATTTTCGTGGGCATGCTCGGCGGCGACCACTTCGATCAATATATGGGCATCGGACGCGACCGGCTGTGACGAAAGTATCTGCCGTTGTCCGATCGAAGGCCCCGGCATCGCGCATTGCCGCTGGCCGTCCGGGCCGATGATGGAGATTTCCTTGATCAGCACGTTGGAAAATGCCGCTTGCCGCAGCGCTTCAAGGTGCGCCGGTTGGCAGGAATCGATCCCGTGGCGGCTGAGACCCTCCAGCGTTGCGATCACGCGGCCGACACGATTTTCGGCCAGCACGACCTTGCGCTTGGCCAACTGCTCGACCTCCTCCTGCGCTTGGCGCCCGATGAGGTCGTTGAGCCAGTAATTAAATGCAAGCAGGCCGACGCTCGCCAGTGCGACGCCAGCCACAGCCGCAACGACTTTCTGTCGCTTGGACGGTAGCAACCGAACCTCATCCCTTTACCGGGATAAGGTGATCTACCGCCGTAAAGGCAAGCTTAAGCCTAAGCTTCGGTTAGCGTAGCGGGCTCAAGAAGCCTGCTTTGCCGTCGGGCATGGTTACCCGAAGGTGAACGCCCCCGGTTGGGCTGCGGCCTCGTGTGCGAGCGGCGAAGCCTTCGCGGCGGCAACTCGGGCAACTTCCAAAATCCGGCTGTGCCCAGGTGGCCACGCGCGCGGCATGTGCACGACCTGTCATCTGTTTGCGCCAGCCGATTCTCTCCACGCACCATGAGAGGCGCGAACATTTCTTCCTCGCCCGCGCTTGCGGCTCGCCGTCATCAACAGCCTACCGCGTGTCGAGAGCGCCGGATGGAACGGAAAGGCGTTTAGTTTCTTAACTTTCCGCGCTCAGAATTTCCGCCGAGGAGATTCGATTCGCGCCCCCGAAGAATCTTCTTGCGTAGGGGGGGTGTTATGTTATCTGGACTCGCCGCTGTAGCTGGTCTGCGCTTAAGGTCTGTTTCAGCGGCATTCGCATCCGTGAGCCGGTTCGCCGGTCTCTCGGGCTTCGATCTCTGGTTGGGGAGGACATGGCATGCGCCAGCAAGCCCTCTTCCAATTGGGGACGGGCTTGGGGACCCCAAGTACCTCCCGAAAGGAAGACTTCGCGATCGCCAAAGCTAAGAAAGTCAAAGCCGCCGTAGCGGTCGAGACCAAACAGCCTGACGATCATTTCGTGGTGAGGAACGGGGTGCGATGCGCGGGTGCGCATCTCATCGTCGACCTTTACGACGCCGAACGACTGGACGATATCGACCATATCGAACGGACGTTGCGGGACTGCGTGGAAGCGGCGGGGGCGACCCTTCTGCATATCCATTTGCATCACTTCGAACCGAACGGCGGTGTTTCCGGCGTGGCGGTGCTGG
>JAXDOS010000185.1:0-5927 GCA_034668785.1 Alphaproteobacteria bacterium | reverse complement strand
CCTTGAGGTTAGAGGCTGTACATTCGTAAGTTGATATCATTTCTCGTAATAATCCGCCACCAACCTATCCAGTAGCCGCACCCCGAAGCCGGGGCCCCAGCTCTTGTTGATGTCGCTGTGCGGGGCGCCCATGCCGGTGCCGGCGATGTCGAGATGCGCCCATGCCGTTTTGTCCGGGACAAAGCGCTGGAGAAATTGCGCGGCGGTGATCGAGCCGGCATTGCGTCCGCCGGTATTCTTCACGTCGGCGAATTTGGAATCGATCAGCTTGTCGTATTCAGGCCCGAGCGGCAGCCGCCAGACGCGCTCGCCGGTGGCATCGCCCGCCTTTGACAACCGCTCGGACAATTTGTCGTCATTGGAAAAAAGGCCGGCATATTCGTGGCCAAGCGCCACCAGGATGGCGCCGGTCAGCGTCGCCAGATTGACCATGAATGTCGGCTTGAAGCGCTTGCCGACATACCAGAGCACGTCGGCCAGCACGAGACGGCCCTCGGCGTCGGTGTTGATGATCTCGATGGTCTGCCCCGACATCGAGGTAAGGATATCGCCCGGACGATAGGCATTGCCGTCCGGCATGTTTTCCACCAGCCCGATGGCGCCGACGACATTGACCTTGGCCTTGCGCGCGGCGAGCGCGTGCATCAGGCCGACGACGCAAGCGGCGCCCGCCATGTCGCCCTTCATGTCTTCCATGCTGGCGGCCGGTTTGATGGAGATACCGCCGGTATCGAAGCACACACCCTTGCCGATGAAGGCGACGGGCGGCGTGCCGGACTTGCCGCCGTTCCAGCGCATGACGACGACGCGGCTCTCGCGCTCCGAACCCTGGCCGACGCCGAGCAGCGCATTCATGCCGAGCTTTGTCATCGCCTTTTCGTCGAGGACCTCGATGGCGACGCCTTGCTTCTTTAGCGTCGCGGCGCGGCGGGCGAATTCCTCGGGAAAGAGAATGTTCGGCGGTTCGTTGACGAGGTCGCGGGCGATGACGACGCCATCGGCCACGGCCTGACGCGATTCCCACGCCTTGCGGGCGGCGGCGGGATCGGCAACGCCCAGGGTCACCTTGACGATGGTGGGCTTTTCCTCGTCGTCCTTGCGTTTGGTCTTGTAACGCTCGAAAGCATAGGCGCGAAGTTGCGCGCCTAGAGCCAAATCGGCGGCCTGATCAGGCTTCATGGCGCCACCGGGCAGATCGGCCAGGATCACGGCCTCCGCGGCGGAATTGGGGATCTTGCCGGCGACAATGCCGCCGAGCTTGACGATATCCTGGGCCTTCAAATCCCTCGCCTTGCCGACGCCGACCACAAGGAGGCGCGAGACCTTCAAGTCCGCCGGCATGACGATGTCCAGCACCGAGCCCCGCTTGCCGGTAAAGCGGTCGGCGGCGGCGGCGGCCCGCTTGACGAGATCGGCGGCCGGCCCCAGCGCCCGGCGCGATTCATGACCGAAGGTCAGTTTGTCGTCGCAGAAAACCACGAGGGCGCCTGTGGCCACCGCAGAGAAAGCGGAGAATCCGAGCTTGATGGCATCGGACATTATGTAAAATCCTTTTTATGCAAGCGTCTGAACGACGCAGGGTAGACGGTCCTGTTGGACCCATATGGACTGCCCACTACCTTCTGCAAAGCCCAAACTCATTCCGCCCGCGCAGGCTATGGGGATTTGTTCGCTGTCCGGTCGTTCCTCTCTGCCTTGGCCAAGCCTTTTTTGCGGAGATTACGATACTCCTGCGATACCAGGTACAACACGCCAGGCCGAATGGCCGGGGGACCGCCGATATTGGGTGGAGGAGCTTCGGAAGCAGAATGGGGTCCGTCGGCCGTTACATTTTCCGCGCCACGCTTGGTGCCTTCCTCCTCGTCGTCGTTAGCCTGACGGCGGTCATTTGGATTACGCAGGCCCTACGCGACATCGACTTGATGACCAATCAGGGCCAGAGCGCTCTGGTCTTTGTCGCCATTACGGGTCTTATCGTTCCACTTCTCATTTTAGTGATCGCGCCGATCGCGCTGGTCATCGCAGTCGCCTATGTGCTGAACAAGCTCGGCACCGACTCCGAAATCATCGTCATGAACGCATCCGGCATGTCGCCGTGGCACCTGTTTCGGCCTTTCTTAGCCGTCGCCGCGGTAGTTTCGCTCGTGGTCGCGATGCTTAGCGCCTACATCGCGCCGGAAGGTCTCCGCAGCTTGCGCCGCGCGCTCATCGAGGTGCGCACAGACCTCGTGACCAATATCGTACAGCCGGGAAGATTCATAAACGTCGAAGTGGGGGTCACCTTTCACATCCGGGAGCGGCAACCAACCGGGGAACTGCTCGGAGTCTTCATTGACGACCAGCGTGATGCCAAAGAGCACATCACCGTTCTTGCTGAACAAGGCGAGATCTTGAAGAACGAGCGCGGCACGTTCCTTATTCTTCAAAACGGTAGCGTGCAGCGACACGAGAGCGACCAGCTTGAGCCTTCGATCGTGGTCTTCGATCGCTATGCTTTCGATCTATCGAAATTCGCAGCGCCGCAAACCATTACTTATTCGGTACGAGAACGCTATCTTTGGCAGCTCATCTCGCCCGACGCTGACGACTCTCTGGCAACTTCGCAACCTGGGCAGTTCCGCGCCGAACTGCATGACCGGATCATTGCACCATTTTATCCGTTGGCATTCGTGGTGATTGCCTATGCGTATTTGGGAGCGCCGCGCACGACGCGGCAAAGCCGCAGCCTGTCGCTTTTAGGCGCCATCACAGCAGTGGCGTCGCTGCGTGTGATTGGCTTTGCCAGTATCGTCTTTGGCGTACACATGCCGCTAGCGATCGTGGCACAATATATTGCGTTAGCCGCGGCAGTCGGATTGGGCGTGTGGGCCATCGGACGCGGCATCATTATCGAGCCGCCCGCCTTTGTCACCAATGCGATCACCACGCTGATGAAGCGCTTCGCGCCGGCTGCGGAAGCGACTTAAGCCATGATACTTGCAGGGACGCTTCGACGTTATTTCGCCAAGCGCTTTCTTTTCGCGGCGCTATCAATGTTTGCCGGCGCGTTCGCGTTGGTAGCGATGATTGACTATATCGAACTGATGCGCCGCACAGCGGATGTTGCGAACGTGTCCGCTTTGATGGTGGCCAAAGCGTCGTTCTACCGGGTTCCGCAGATCACCGAACGGATCATGCCTTTCTGCATTCTGGTGGGCGCGATGTCATGCTTTCTCAGCCTGTCGCGCCGGCTTGAACTGGTGATTGCGAGATCGGCGGGCATGTCGGCGTGGCAGTTTATCACCCCGGCACTGATCGTCGCGCTTCTCCTCGGCACGCTGGCAACGACAGTCTATAATCCGATTTCGGCTTTATTGCAGGAACAATCCAAGCGACTCGAAGCGGAGATATTCGGCGAAAATCCACCGGGGTTGCACGAGGCCGCGGGCAGCGGCTTCTGGGTGCGTCAGCGCAGCGCCGACGGCCAGTCCATCATCAATGCGGCATCCAGCAGGGAACAGGGTATCCGTCTCGGAGGAGTGACCGCATTCACTTTCGACAATACGGGGCAATTCAAGGAGCGCATCGAAGCCAAGAGCGCAGTCCTAGAACCTGGCTCCTGGCGACTGGAAGAGGCCCGGGTGTATGTCAGCGGTAGTCGTGCCACCGAGGCGCATACACATTTGCTCAGCACCAATCTGACGCCCGAACAGGTCCGTGAAAGCTTCGCGACCCCGGAAACCGTGCCGTTCTGGAAGCTCCCCTTATATATCGAACTCGCCGATCACGCCGGTCTGGTGGCCGCGGGTTACCGGCTGCAATACCAAAAACTGCTGGCGCGGCCATTTTTGCTCGCTTCCATGGTTTTCCTGGCGGCAGCCGTCAGCCTCCGTTTTTTCCGTTTCGGCGGTATTCAAAAGATGGTTTTAAGTGGAATAGCAGCGGGCTTTTTGCTGTATGTTCTCTCGAAAGTCATCGAGGACTTAAGTAAGGCTGAATTACTTGCTCCTCTGGCAGCAGCGTGGCTGCCTGTCGCTATAGGCAGCTTGATCGGTTTGATCACGTTACTTTACCAGGAGGACGGATGATGGCCGCAGCTATCTCCATCAAGCCCCATCCCTTTGCCGCGGCTTTGCTGGCGATCGTGATCGTCGCAATGACGCATGCTACGGCTATGAGTCAGCAGGCGGTGGTGTTCGTGAACGGAGCACCGATCACCACTTACGATATCGAGCAGCGGTCCAAGCTGGTTCAGGTGACCACTCATAAGTCCCCGACGCGGCAGGAGATTATCGACGATCTCATCAACGATAAGCTCAAGATACAGGAAGCTAAGCGTTACGGCTTGGAAGCGTCCGACGATGAGGTGGAAAGAGCCCTCGCCGGTATGGGTACCGGCGGCGGCCGATCGAGCGTGGCCCAGCTGACTCAGGCGCTGGCCGCAGCCGGATTGTCGATCGAGACTCTTCGGTCCCGTGTTAAGGCCGAAATCGCCTGGGGCCAATTGGTGAAAGGTAGATTCTCGTCGAGTCTGCAGGCTGATGAGAAAGACATCCTGGAGGCGCTGGAAGCCAAAAAACAGGAGGGGGAATCCGCTGCTTACGATTACAGCTTGCGTCCCATTCTGTTTATCGTGCCTAAGGGCTCTCCAGCGGCGGCCATGGAGACAAGGCTGCGCGAAGCGGAAGGGTTGCGCGCGCGGTTTCAAGGGTGCGAAGAAGGTCTAACCTTCACGCGCGGACTCAAAGATGTTGCCGTGCGCGACCCGCTGACGCGTACGTCCGCGGACCTTCCGCCGCAGCTTCGTGAAATTCTCGACACCACCCCGGTCGGACGTTTAACCAAGCCGGAGGCTACTCCACAGGGCATCGAGCTATTCGCCCTCTGCGACAAAAAATCAACGACCGCCGACACGCCACAGAGGCGCGGCGCCCGCAACCAAATCATCAGTTCGCGGTTCGATGCCCAGTCCAAGAAATATCTAAAAGAAGTACGGCGCGGCGCCATGATTGAGTACAAATAGCCGCACGATGTCGCGAGTACTGGCGCTGACAATTGGTGAGCCCGCTGGTATCGGGCCGGATATTACTCTGGCGGCTTGGCAGCGGCGCTCACAATTCAATCTTCCTCCATTTTACGTGCTTGCGGACTCTCAGTTTCTTATTCGCCGCGCCAAGACACTCATGCTCGATATTCCGATTGCCGTCATTGCTCCGGCGGATGCAGCTGAGACCTTCGCCTCAGCGCTGCCGATTGTTGAAATAGATCGGAGGATCACTGCGGAGCCTGCCCTTCCTGATGCATCAAGCGCGCCGGCAGCCATCGAGGCGATCCGCCGCGCGGTCGCCGACGTGCTGCGCGGGACAGCCACCGCTGTCGTCACCAACCCGATTGCCAAGAGCGTGCTTTACCGGTCGGGCTTCTCGGAACCCGGGCACACCGAATATCTCGCTAAGCTCGCCGAAGAAATGGCAGGTGTCCATGCACATCCGGTGATGATGTTGTGGTCGCCGGAACTCGCGGTCGTTCCTGTCACGATCCACCTGCCCCTCATGGAGGTTCCAAAAAAAATTACCATCGATCTGCTCGTCGAGACCGGCCGCATTGTCGCTAATGACCTGAGGCAACGGTTTGGAATCGCGCAGCCACGGCTCGCAGTGGCAGGACTCAATCCTCATGCCGGCGAAGACGGAGCACTGGGAGATGAGGACAATACCGTAATTCGCCCCGCCATCATGCGCCTTAAGGGTGAGGGCATCGACGTGCGCGGGCCACTTCCGGCTGACACCATGTTTCACGCTGCCGCGAGAGCCACCTACGATGTCGCCTTGTGCATGTATCACGACCAGGCATTGATCCCGATCAAGACACTCGCGTTCGACACCGCGGTGAATGTAACGCTGGGCTTGCCCTTTGTGCGTACGTCCCCCGACCACGGTACTGCATTT
>JAXDOS010000184.1:0-5555 GCA_034668785.1 Alphaproteobacteria bacterium | reverse complement strand
CTTGACATGCTCCCGACAGCGGTGACCAAGCGAGTCAGCGGCGGCTTGCAATAGAAAATGGCCCCAACGGGGGCCACTTTCCTTACCGACTTCGCGATGATTCTGTTCGATGCAATCACACGCAGCGGCGCGTCTCGCGGATGACGATTCGGCCGCTTGGCATGCGCGTGCGTGTTGTAATCATGCGGCAGGCAGGCGCGCGCCGCACGACGACCCTGTCGCGGCCACGGTCAAAACCGCGATTACGCTCTTCGACGACCACGCCCCGGCCGCGATCATAACGATCGCGCTCCTGAACGACCACGCCGCCGCGGCCACGGTCGCCGCCCACGTCGATACTAATTCCAGGCGCTTGCGCCAATACAATCGGCGCGGCGTTGGCGCCGGTCGCTGACCCGGCGACCGCAGGGCCCACGATCAGACAGGCGGTAGTAGCAAGTGCGTAAGCAAAGTTCCTCATGGATGTCCTCCTCCAGATGTTAAGCGGCATTGAAGCGGAGGCGGGCGCCGTCCCCGCTCACAAACACTTCGACCCGGCCGGTTGTGCGGTCGGGTCGATGCGACATGGATCAATGCCGAAGCGGGAACTTTGTTCCCTCCAGCTATCGGCGCATCGACGCAAAGGCGGGCCGAAGCGCTGCCGCGAGCGGCAGGGTTACCAGCGCCGTGGAGGCGACGATGACCAGCGCGGCGGACACGCCGAATACATCGCCTATTAAGCCATAGAGGGCGGGGGCGACCGCCCCGGCGCCAATGGTGCCCGTATAAAAGACCCCGAAGGCGCGGGTGCGCCGCGACTGTTCAACCAGTTCGGGCACCGACCCATACAGCACTGACGAAGTGCCATTGAGCGCGATGCCGACGATCGGCAGCAGCGCCAGCGCCCCTTCGAGCGGCAACGGCAGCAGCGCCACGATAGTTATCATGGTGAACCCCTCGGTCAGCCATACCGTGGCGATCACGCCCAATCGCGCGCCGATGAAGGCGCAGACCAGCTTGCCGACCGCGCCGCCGGCGAAAACCAGGGTGAGTGCAATGCCGATGGTGGGAATGCTCGCCCCTTTGGATGTCAGCAGGAAGGGCAGAAAAGTCAGAAAGGCCATGCGGGTGGCGCTGTCGAAAATCCCGATCAACAATAGAGTCGGAAAAGCGAAACGGCCACGCCGTGAGCCGTCGGTCGGCGCCATCGTCGCTTCAACCTTGGACGCGGCAGGCAGAATCGCAAAGCGCGGAGTCAGTACGAAAATAAGCGCAGCAGCGCCGATACCCAGAGCGCCGAGTAGCGCGATTGTAGGCCGCCAGGGCATCCAGACCAGCAACAAAGCCGCCGTTGCCGGCAGCGTCATCTTGCCGATGTCGCCGGCGAAATTGTAGGTGCCCAGCGCCTTCAGCGATCGCGGTCCGGAAAAGGCCCGTGCCACAAGCGCAGCGGCTAGCGGATGTTGCGTGCTGGCGCCGATGCCGCCAAGCAGCAAGGCAAAGACCAGCGTCACTATTCCGAAACTCAATCCGGCCAAGCAATAAGCCAGGCCAACGAGTGCCGTGCCGCCGGCCAAGACCGCCGCCGTTCCCAGCCGCTCGCCGAGCCAGCCGCTCGGGATCTGCAGCGTCGCCATGGCACCGGCAAAAATCCCGCGCAGCAATCCGAGCTCCGCATAGCCGAGGCCGAATTCGGCCTGCCAGATCGGTAGCATGACGTAGATCAGATCGGTGAAGCCGTCGTGCAGCGCATGCGCACCGCAGGCGACGCCCGCCGCTCGGCGCTCGTCGCCAGTCATTGCGGCGAGGGTCGGCTCCGTGATCGCGGCTTCGTCAGCCATTTCCTTGCCCTAAACGCAAGGTGAGAAGGCGTCAACCGCACGGGAAGGGTTGATTGACCGTCTCCGGCGAGAGGTGCAGTCTCCCGCGCGCGCATCGTCGATAGGAGAACCCGATGTTCGATTACAACGATCTATTTCAATGGGAGCGCTTCATCACGCCTTCCATCATCAAAATCTTCTATTGGCTCGCGGTGGCGGCCTCGGTGCTGTTCGGCTTGTCCGGCATCGCCACCGGGCTGGGCACGATGATCAACAGCCCGATTGGCGGGTTGATGATGGTGCTCGCCAGCGTCCTCAGCATGGTGATGGGCGTCATTTTCGCCCGCGTCGCCGCCGAGTTCATCCTTATCGTCTTTCGCATCAGCGAGCATCTCGGCGCCATCCGCCAGCGTGGGGAGATGTGAAGGGATCGCAGCTAGTATTATTGGTGTCATCCCGGCCAAGGGCGAAGCCCGCGAGCCGGGAGCCATCTGATTGAATTCGATCATAAGACAGCTGGGTCCCGGCTCGGCCTTCGGCCGTCCGGGATGACAAAACACTAAGTCGCAAACCTGAAATGCATCACGTCGCCATCGGCGACGACATAATCCTTGCCTTCGAGCCGCAGCTTGCCCGCGTCGCGGGCGCCGGCCTCGCCGCCGAGCGCAACGTAATCGTCATAGGCGATGGTTTCGGCGCGGATAAATCCGCGCTCGAAATCGGTATGAATGACGCCCGCGGCCTGCGGCGCCTTGGTGCCGCGGGTGATCGTCCAGGCCCGCGCTTCTTTCGGCCCCACGGTGAAGAAGGTAACGAGGTGCAACAGCTCGTAACCGGCGCGGATCAGCCGGTCGAGGCCCGGCTCCTTCAACTCGATAGCGGAAAGATATTCGGCGCGTTCCTCACGCGACAGCACGGCGATCTCGGATTCGATCTTGGCGGAGATCACGACGCTGCCGGCGCCTTCCTGCTTGGCACGGGCCTCCACCTGCCGAGAAAAGTCGTTGCCGGTCCCCGCCGCGCCCTCCTCCACGTTGCAGACATAAAGCACCGGCTTCGAGGTCAACAAACCGAGCATGGCAAACGCGCGCTCCTCCTCCGGCTTGCGCTCCAAGAGACGCGCGGGCTGGCCCTCGCGCAACAGCACGAGCGCGCGCTGCACGATGCCGAGCGACTCTTTGGCTTCCTTGTCGTTCTGCTTCGCCCGCTTCTCCAGGGCGTCGACGCGCTTCTCCAAACTGTCGAGATCGGCCAGCATCAATTCGGTTTCGATGGTTTCGATATCGGCAACCGGATCGATCTTGCCTTCCACATGGGTGATGTCGGTGTCGATGAAGCAGCGCACCACATGCGCCACCGCGTCGACTTCGCGGATGGTGCCGAGGAATTTGTTGCCGAGCCCCTCGCCTTTCGACGCGCCGCGCACAAGGCCGGCGATGTCGACGAATGACAGCCGCGTCGGGATGATCAGCGCCGACTTGCCGATGCGCGCCAGCGTGTCGAGCCGCGCGTCCGGCACCGCCACCTCGCCGACATTCGGCTCGATGGTGCAGAACGGATAATTCGCCGCCTGCGCCGCCGCGGTTTCGGTCAGCGCATTGAACAGCGTCGACTTGCCCACATTTGGCAGGCCGACAATGCCGCATTTAAAGCCCATGGATTACATCACCTGGTGAAGCTGAAGTTCGAGCCGAGGCGGAAGGGGCTGACAATCGTCATGTCGCCCACCGCTTGCTCGTGTTGCATATCCTCGCTGAAGAACAGGACGCAGCCGGCAAGCGACGCCGCTGCAAGCAACGTGCAGTCCCACCAGCCAAACCCGTACCGATCGCGGATGACCCACGCAAGCCGAGTGGTTTCGAAGTCATATGGCGCCGTGCAAAACTCGTTTAAGAATAAAATAAAGCGCCGCACGTCATCGGTCGTTACGACTCGGCGTCTTACCGCGAGAACGTGGTAGCACTCGTTTAGACTTTGCGGGCTGAGCACCAGCGTATGGTCTCTGACGATCCGCCTCAGCAAATCCGAAGCGCTTGTTTGTTTTCCGGGCTCCGTCGGGTCCGTCGCGTAAACGAGAAGATTCGTATCGACGAAGCAATTCATCTTCTCGTTCGGCATAGAGCGCCTCGCGTCCGGGCCAAGCCTTGCTCGCACCAGGGAACCCCGGTCCGTTCAGGAAACTCTCGAGAACGGCAAGCTTGTCGGTCTTGCCCTTGCAGCGCTCCGCCAGCAAATCGGCCACGAAGCGCGACAGGCTCTTGTCCTGCTTGGCGGCTTCGACCCGCGCTCGGCGCGCCAAATCTTCCGGCAAGGTGATGGTGACGTTTTTCATCACACGAATATCGTGTTTCAGTGTTTCCGTGTCAAGGAGCCTTACGCTCATTCCCGCGTAAGCGGGAATCCAGAACCCTCCCATGCTGGGTCCCCGCTTTCGCGGGGACGAGCGGATGTACACAGCCCCGCTTTTACTTCTCGTCGTTGTCGTTTGGCGCTTTCCCATCGCCAAATCCCTTCGCCGCCAGCGCCCGGTGCACCTTGTTCTGAAAGCTGGCGTCCTCACCGCGCGCCAGCATCTCGGCATTGTCGGCAATCAAATCGCACAGCGTCTCCACCCATTCGCTTTCGCTCTTGGGAAAATCCTGCAGCACATAAGGCTGCACCATTTCCTTCGTGCCCGGATGCCCGACGCCGATGCGCACGCGGCGATAGTCATTGCCGATATGCGCGCTGATCGAGCGCAAGCCGTTATGCCCGGCATTGCCGCCGCCGGTCTTCACCCGCAGCTTCGCCGGCGGCAGATCGATCTCGTCGTGGAACACGACGATGTCGCCGAGCGCGAGCTTGTAGAAATTCATGGCCTCTGCCACCGCGCGGCCGGACTCGTTCATGAAGGTGCCGGGGAGCAACAACAACACGCGCGCGCAGCCGATCGGCCCTTCCGCCGCCACGCCCTGGAAGCGCCGCCGCCATGGCGCGAAACGATGCTGGCGCGCGATCGCTTCGACGGCGCGAAAGCCGATATTGTGGCGATTGCGGACGTATTGGCTGCCCGGATTGCCGAGACCGACGAAGAGCAGCATGGCACCGTGTCCTGCCGCCCGCCGCAAAAGCGCGACGGGCGGTTCCACGCGTTACTTCTTCGCAGGCGCTTTCGCGTCCGGCGCGGCGCCCTTGGCGGGAGCAGCACCAGCCGCGGGAGCGGCGGGCGTAGCGCCCGGCGCGCCGGTGGGAGCAGCAGCGGCAGCGGCGGCAGTGGCTTCCGCAGCGGCGGCGGCAGCAGCGGCAGCATCCGCGGCGGCTTTCAGTTCTTCCGCGTAGCCGGACGGCGGCACGATGGTGACCAGCGTCGCATCCGGCGCTGCCAGCACCACCAAGCCTTCCGGCAGCGTGATGTCGCTTAAGTGGCGCGAATGGTTGATGTCGAGATCGCTGATGTCGACTTCGATCGATTCCGGAATGGCGTCCGCGCGCACGCGCACCGCGATGGTGTGCTCGACGATGTTGACCGCGCCGCCGCGCTTGACGCCGGGCGAAGCCTCCGCGCCCTTCACGCGCACCGGAATGTTGACGCGGATGGTCGCGCCTTCGCCGAGCCGGAGGAAATCGACGTGGATCGGGAGATCCTTCACGGCATCGAGCTGGAAGTCGCGCGGAATCACGCGGTGCTTCACGCCCTCGATCTCGAGATCGTAGATCGTGGTGAGGAAGCGCCCGGCATAGATGCGCTGGTGCAGTTCCTTATGGTCGAGCGACACC
>JAXDOS010000183.1:0-6725 GCA_034668785.1 Alphaproteobacteria bacterium | reverse complement strand
CCCGCGTGAGGTTATCCTCACATCGTATAAAAGCGCCGCAACGTATTACCCCCGACTCACTTTTAGTCACGCTCGAGATTCGGGTCTACTTTAAAAGAGGCTATGCTCCCTTACGGCTGTTGAGTGTCGCCCAATAACCACGGCTGTTGCGCGCAGCGCATCCACACTGCCGGCGTCGAACCGCGGTCTTGCGTCGTATTTCATCGAGATCAGTCCACATGAGGGGTATTAAGTTCCTGTTAACGACGGCGCAGCGAGTTCCCCAGCAATGCGGGCGCGGCTTGATCGCGGTTTACCGCTATACGCTGTCGCCGCTTGTCGGTTTTCACTGCCGGCATCTACCGACTTGTTCGGAATATGCCGATGAGGCGCTGCACCGTCACGGGTTGTGGGCTGGAGGGTGGATGACTCTCGCGCGAATCCTGCGCTGTCATCCTTGGGGCACTTCCGGCCTCGATTTCGTGCCGGAAAGACTGCCCGCGCGGGCGCGCTGGTGGATGCCGTGGCGCTACGGGCGGTGGCGGGGAATTAATGACCGCGGTGACCGACCGTCCTTGGCCCCGTAACAATCTTGCGCCAGTTCCATCGCTACGTTATCTCCTGTGCCGACGCTTACCTGCATTCGTAGGCAGCGAGTGAGCAACAGGAGTGAACGATGGTCACGTTGACCTTTCCTGACGGCGCGCGCCGTGAATTCCCCGACGCCATTACCGGTCTCGACATCGCCAAGGGCATCTCGCCCTCGCTGGCCAAGCGCACGGTCGCCATGGCGCTCGACGGCACCGTCGCCGACCTCGCCGACCCGATCGAGCGCGATGCCAAGATCGAATTCCTCACCCGCGAGGACCCGCGCGCACTGGAACTGATCCGCCACGACGCCGCGCATGTGCTGGCCGAAGCGGTGCAGACCTTGTGGCCCGGCACG
This sequence comes from Alphaproteobacteria bacterium, assembly GCA_034668785.1. Classification (GTDB taxonomy): domain Bacteria; phylum Pseudomonadota; class Alphaproteobacteria; order Rhizobiales; family Xanthobacteraceae; genus CANKHA01. The sequence continues at coordinate 5,800 of JAXDOS010000183.1, read as the reverse complement.
CAGGTCACCATCGGCCCGGTGGTCGAGAACGGCTTCTATTACGATTTCTTCCGCAATGAGCCGTTCACGCCGGATGACTTCGCGGCCATCGAGAAAAAGATGCGCGAAATCGTCGCCCGCGACAGACCCTTCACCAAGGAAGTTTGGTCGCGCGACGAGGCAAAGAAAGTTTTCCGCGGCAAGGGCGAGATGTTCAAGGTCGAGTTGGTCGACGCCATCCCGGAAGATCAGGCGCTGAAGATCTATAAACAGGGCGACTGGTTCGATCTCTGCCGCGGTCCGCATATGATCTCGACGGGCAAGGTCGGCTCGGCGTTCAAGCTGATGAAGGTGGCGGGCGCATATTGGCGCGGCGACAGCAACAATCCGATGCTTACCCGCATCTACGGCACCGCCTTCGCCAAGCAGGAAGAGCTCGACGCTTACCTCAAGCAGATCGAGGAAGCGGAGAAGCGCGATCACCGCCGCCTCGGCCGCGAGATGGATATGTTTCATTTCCAAGAGGAAGCGCCGGGCTCCGTCTTTTGGCACCCCAAAGGCTGGACGCTGTTCCAGGGGCTGGAGAACTACATCCGCCGCCGCCAAAGCGCGGTCGGATATATGGAGGTCAATTCGCCGCAGTTGATGGACCAGGAGCTATGGGTCACCACCGGCCATATGGCGACCTTTCGCGACATGATGTTCCTGACCGAAAAGCGTGAGGACGACGATCGCGTCTATGCCATCAAGCCGATGAACTGCCCCGGCCATGTACAGATTTTCAAGAACGGGCTGAAGTCCTATCGCGACCTGCCGCTGAAGATCGCCGAGTTCGGCAAGGTGCATCGTTATGAGCCCTCGGGCGCGCTGCATGGCTTGATGCGCGTGCGCGCTTTCACGCAAGACGACGCCCATGTGTTCATCACCGAGGAGCAGATCGCCGCCGAAGTCATCGCCATGAACGACTTGATCCTGTCGATCTACGAGGACTTCGGTTTCTCCGACGTGCGCATCAAATTCTCCGACCGGCCAGAGAAGCGCATCGGCGAGGATGCGGTTTGGGACAAGGCGGAAGCGGCGCTGATGGCGGCGCTCAAGGCGTCCGGCCGGCCGTGGACGCTGAACAAGGGCGAAGGCGCCTTCTACGGGCCGAAGCTTGAATATGTGCTGCGCGACGCCATCGGCCGCGAATGGCAATGCGGCACCATCCAGGTCGATCTGAACATGCCGGGCCGGCTTGGCGCTTTCTTCATCGACGACCATTCCAACAAGATCACGCCGGTGATGTTGCACCGGGCGATGTTCGGTTCGCTGGAACGCTTCACCGGAATCCTGATCGAGCATTATGCCGGGCATTTTCCGCTCTGGCTCTCGCCGTTGCAGGCGGTGGTCGCCACCATCACCTCGGATGCCGATGACTATGCGCGCTCCGTTGTCGAGGCGGCGCAACTCGCGGGCCTGCGCGTCGAAGCCGACCTGCGCAACGAAAAGATCAATTACAAAGTGCGTGAGCATTCGCTGGCTAAGGTCCCTGCCCTGCTCGTGGTCGGCAAGAAGGAAGCCGCGGAGCGCCTGGTCTCGGTCCGCCGCATGGGCAGCGAAGGACAGACGGTGATGCCCCTCGACGCGGCGCTGCGGATGCTGGCGGATGAGGCGGTTGCGCCGGATATGCGGCGTTTAAAGAAGGCCGCGTGAGATCGACTATGCGCCTCTTAGCCGCCGCCCAACGGGCCCGAATCCATAGCAAGCCGACTTGCGTGTTGCCGCCGGTGCAGGCATGGGATGGCGTGACGGCTCGGGCCTAGCCCCAATTCCCCATACGACGGAGTACATCGATGGACTGGACCCGAGGCTATATCGCGGACGTCGGCTACACCGCCGGCTTTTATCGCGAGACGGCGCCGAGCCACATGGCCTTCGCCGCGCTTTTGATGGGCCGCTCGCCGGGGCGCGCATACCGGCCTAAGCGCGTGCTCGAACTCGGCTTCGGCCAAGGCTTCGGATTAAGCCTCCTCGCGGCAGCCAACCCGGACGTCGCCTTCGAGGGCTATGATTTCAATCCCGAGCACGTGGCGCATGCGCGCCGTCTCATTCAAGACGCCGAGCTACAAAACGTCACGGTCACCGAGACCAGCTTTGAGGAGGCGGCTGCCCGCGGAGGGGACAACGACCTCGATGTTATTGCGGTGCACGGCATCCTAAGCTGGGTCGACGCGGTGGCAGGCGACGCCATCGTCGCAATCGCTCGCCAGCGCCTGCAGCCGGACGGGATGATGTATGTCTCGTACAATTGCATGCCCGGCTGGGCGCCATTGGCGCCGATCCGCCAATTCATGCTGCAGGTGAAGCACCGCCACGCCGGCCGTTCCGAACGCCAGCTCGGCTTGGCTCTCGATCTCATCACCAAGCTGAAGGCCGGCAACGCCCATTACTTCCTCGCCAACCCGAGCGCCGCCCAGCATCTGGAGCAGATGCTCAAGCTCGACCGGGTCTATCTGGCGCATGAATATCTCGATGAGCATTGGAAGCTATTCCAGTTCTCCGATATGGTGACGATGCTGGGTGCCGCTAAGCTCGCCTTCCTGGCGTCCGCGACGCTGCCGGAAAACCTCGATCAATACGCGGTACCGGCGGCTCTCTCCGAGCTCGTGGCCCAGACCGACGACCCGATCCTCAAAGAGACGATCCGCGACTATGCCAGCAACAAACGGTTCCGCCGCGATCTGTTCGCGCGCGGGTCGGCGTCGCTCACCAGCACCGAGCACCGCCGCCTGCTCACGGAGCTAAAATTCGCGCTGGTGATGCCGCGCGAGCAGGTGAGCCTCCAGTTTGGCGGCCCGCTGACCATGCTGACCGGGGTGCCGGAACTCTATGCGCCCTTGCTTGATCTTCTGGCCAGCAAGAACGCCAGTTTTGACGAACTGATGGAGGTGTTCCCGCGAAGCGGCAAGCCCGGCATATTGTTGGACTGCCTCGGGCTGCTGGTTCATTCCGGGCAGGTGCTGCCGATCGTGGGTGGCGAAGCGGCGGACGCCGGCCCTGCGCAACGCTTCAACCGTGCGGTGGTCAAGAGCCTCAAGGCTGGCCGAATCTACAATGCGCTGGCGTCGCCGGTGACTCGTACCGGCATCGGCGTGGGTGAAGTCGAGTTGCTGGCGCTCGCCGCCGTGTTTGACAACCAAGCTGAGGACGTCGAGACCGCCGCGCGCTACGCCTTGTCGTTGCTCGTCGGCATGGGCAAACGGCCGATCAATGACGGCAAGCTGGTTGACGACGACGGTGAGGCATTGAAACTCCTAGAGGAGCGGTTGCGAGTCCCATTGCAGGATCGCGTGCCGATCTGGCGCCGGCTTGGGGTTCTGTAATTCGCAGGCCGACGCTCACCGCGCCATGACTTCGACCTCGCCGTCGACGCCGGTGATGACCTTGAACTCGCGCTCAAAAACCTTGCCCTCGTTGCGGGCGATGGCGCGATAGTCGCCCTCCGCGAGAATGAAGCGTGGGAAAGCCCCCATGGCTTCCTTGATGACGTCGCCTGCGGGCGTCATCACCGACCAGGCGGTGTTGGCAAGCGCCTCGCCGCCGGCGCCGCTGATCAGTTTAAGGGTAATGACCGCGGCACGGTGCGTTACCGTGATGTCCGTCAGCTTGCCGGTCTGCACGCGAATATCCGAGCGCACCACCGCGTTGGCGTCGCCGTAATTGGAAACAATGTAATAAGTGCCTTCGGGCAGCAGGACCACGTCGCCGGTCATGACCGCTTGCGCGATCGGTCGCCGGTCTGCAGGCTCGAATTGACTGCCTTTGTAAACGTCGAACGAAATCTGCCCCGAGGGAATGCGAGCATCTCCGACGCGGCCCTCGACGCGCAGCCCGCCGGCGGGAATTTCAAAGACCTCGCGAACCGTCTCTGATCGCAACTGCACCGGCTTGACTGCGTTTGCGAGACCGAAGGCAACGTGAACCACGTAGCCGCCGGGCGGCAGCGTCAGATTAGGCGAAGCCGATTTGTCCTCTTTGACCAGCTTAAACACGCCGCTCTGGTCCGGCTTGTCCGAATAGACACGCCAGTACAGTCCGCCGGTGATGACGGGTGCATTCGAAGCAAAGCGTGCGCTTAACGCGAGCGGTACTTGGCCCGGCGGAATGGTGGGCACGACCGGCAATGCCGGCGCCGCCCCGGAGGGTGCAAGGGCGGGCGCACTTGGTGCACTCACGCCGCCGCCGGGAGCAACAAGGCTCGCCCCCGGTGACGCCGTACCAAGGCCCGTCCCTGGTATCGCCGTAGTCGGTGGGGCCGGAACATTCGGAATCGGTGCGGGCGGAACAGGGGGGGATGAAAACAGCGAGCCGAACTGAGCGGAAGCCATTTGCGGAGCCAATAGAGCGACAAGGAACACGAACGCCGGCAAAAATCGGCCCGCGGACCCTACTGTCGATCCTAAGCTCGTCATGACCAGTTTTTTGACTGAAATCGCGGCGATTTCAAGCCTTAGCGTCGGTTTGTCACATTCATCGGCCTGTGTTACCCGCAGCCCTTGGAGCGCAAAATGCCCGATGCCCTCGAACTGCTCAAGACTCGCCGTTCGGTCAAGCCAATGGAGCTGACCGATCCAGGGCCATCGCCGACAGAGATCGATACAATCTTAACCGTCGCCTCACGGGTTCCAGACCATGGCAAACTCGTCCCCTGGCGCTTCATCTTGTTCGAGGGCGGGAGCCGCTTGGCAATTGGAGAAAAGATTGCCGCTGCCTTTCGTGCAAAGCATCCGGAAGCGACGCCTGAGCAAATTGAATTTGAGCGGCGGCGCTTGGCGCGAGCGCCGCTTGTGATCGCGGTGGTGAGCCGGGCCGGGGCGCATGTGAAAATTCCGGAATGGGAGCAAGTGCTTTCGGCTGGCGCCGCCGCAATGAGCCTCGTCTTCGCAGCGCACGCGCTCGGCTACGCCGGCAGTTGGATCACCGAATGGTATGCTTACGACCGTCGGGTACTCGACGCATTGGGTCTGGCTGCGCAGGAGCGTATCGCCGGGTTTGTCCATATCGGCCGACCAGCGCGCCCGCCGGAGGACCGCCCGCGGCCTCCGCTCAATCAAATCGTGACACGCTACGAGGCTTAATGCGCTATCCGGTTTCGGTGCCAACATGATTTTACCATAGGCGCTTGAATCGCTTGTGAAACGCCCCCTCGGGACCGATCATGCGTGAGAATGGGAGCAACGTTCGTGTTCGATGCCCTGCTGCGCCGCGCACATAATGGAGACTCGGCCGCCGGAACTTCGGCGACGCCTCACGTTGCGACGCGTCCCGCATTGGGCCTGGTGCTCGGAGGCGGCGCCGCGCGCGGCTTCGCCCATATCGGTGTCTTGCGCGCGCTGGCTGCGAAGGGGATCATTCCGGACATTATCGTCGGCACTTCGATTGGCGCTGTCGTGGGTGGCTGCTTCGCCGCGGCAGCGCTCGATCCGTTGGAAGAATGGGCGCGACATCTAACGCTGCGCGGCGTTTTGGGTTATCTCGACGTCAGTTTGTCGGGTTCAGGTCTGATCGGCGGCAGCCGTCTTGCCGCGCGTCTCGAGGAGGCGATTGGGAAAACGACAATTGAAGAGTTGCCCACGCGCTTCGCCGCCATCGCGACCGAGATCAAGACCGGTCACGAGATTTGGCTCACCCGTGGCCGGGTCGTAGACGCACTACGCGCCTCGTATGCGCTGCCTGGGATTTTTCCGCCGGTCTGTATCGGCGACCGTTGGCTGGTGGATGGTACGCTGGTCAATCCAGTGCCGGTTTCGGCCGCCCGCGCACTCGGGGCGCGCGTGGT
>JAXDOS010000182.1:0-18025 GCA_034668785.1 Alphaproteobacteria bacterium | reverse complement strand
CCGTGATAGTGTAACCCGCGCTCTTGGGCTACATGGCCGTATGACTCACGAGCATAACAGCCGCGGGCTCGGCCACGTTCACGCGCCGCGCAATTTCGGAATAACATTCGCCGCCGCAGCGGCACTCAATATTGCGCTTGTCGTTATCCAGGTTGTCTACGGTATTTTCGCGCATTCAATCGCGCTGCTCGCGGACGCCGGACATAATGCAGGCGACGGCTTAGGACTCGTGCTTGCTTGGGGCGCCCATATGCTCGCCCGGCGGCTCCCGACCGAACGGTATACCTATGGGCTTCGTTCCGCCTCCATCATGGCCGCGCTTTTAAATGCGGTGATTTTGCTCGTGGTGACGGGAGCCATAGCAGTTGAAGCATTGCATCGCTTTTTCGAGCCGCAGCCGGTCGCGGCGCTGCCGGTAATAATTGTCTCGGCTATGGCCATCGGCCTCAACGGGCTTGCCGCCTGGATGTTGATGGAAGGACATCGCGACCTGAATATCCGCGGCGCCTTTCTTCACATGGTTGCCGACGCCGGTGTATCTCTGGGCGTTGTCCTGGCAGGAGGCGCAATTCTTCTGACAGGCTGGTTGTGGATCGATCCGGCGATGAGCCTTGTTGTTTCGGCGGTGATCATTTGGGGGACTTGGGACCTGTTGCGCAGGTCGGTGACCATGAGCCTTCAGGCTGTACCGCAGGAGATCGAACCGGGAAAGGTGCGTGGCTATTTGGAAACCCTCCCCGGCGTCACGGCTGTTCACGACCTGCATATTTGGGCCATGAGCACGACGGAAACCGCACTCACTTGCCACTTGGTTGTGCCGACCGGGCATCCCGGAGACGAATTTCTCGATCAAGTATGCCACGAGCTGCACCACAGGTTTGAAATCGCCCACCCGACGCTGCAGATCGAGATGGGCGAAACCGAGTGCAAGCTCGCTCCCACTCATGTAATTTGAGAGGCTGCGTCTTCGCTTGTTCGAAACAGACATGTGACTTGCCTAGGGCCGTATAAGATTGAATCTGCGACCAGCATTCGAGGTGCAGCCATGATGATCCAAACTTCGCGCATCACTCGGCGTCTCGCAGTTTTATCCCTTGTGGCTGCCGTGCTGCTGCCACGCAGAGCGTTCGCCGCGTGGCCGCTGGTCACCGTGCATAAGGACCCAAACTGCGGCTGTTGCAGCGGATGGGTGGCGCATCTGGAGTCGCATGGGTTTCAGGTCAAGGTCATCGAAACCGCAACGCTGAACCGCGTGCGCGCACGGCTTGGCGTTCCCTTCGACGTTGCTGGCTGCCACACCGCGGAGGTGGGAAATTATCTGCTTGAAGGTCATGTCCCCGCGGGCGCCGTCGAAAGACTTTTGACCGAGCGGCCCAAGGCAAAAGGTCTCTCCGTGCCGGGAATGCCAAGCGGCTCGCCCGGCATGACCGGCGACTATGAGGAATACGAGGTCATCCTGTTTGCAGGCGACGAGCGGCGGGTCTACGGCCGCTTCAAGGGCGACAAAGAGATTTGATGCACGTCTCACATGCCCGCGCCAGGAGACACGTCATGAAATATGCGTTGCCGGTTGCCGGATTGCTGTTCTGCTGGTCGGCATTGCCGACCCTGGCCGCCGAGGAAGACGTGGCGCTTGGGGCCCGCGCCTTCCGTGCTTGCGCGGCCTGCCATTCGCTCGATCCCGATCGCAACTTGACCGGACCGAGCCTTGGCGGTGTTTGGAACCGCAAGGCCGGAAGCCTACCCAGTTTTGCGCGCTACTCGGATGCGATGAAGGCCTCCGGCGTGACCTGGGATGAAAAAGCGCTGGACAGCTACCTGGAAAATCCGGCGGAGTTCATTCCCGGCAACCACATGACCTTTCCGGGCATCCCCGACAAAAAAGCGCGCACCGACGTCATCGCCTTTCTCAAACAATCGAGCGGGAGCGGAACCGCGCGTTCCGGCGATCAGGGAACGGCGCAAGCGCAGATGGGCGGTATGCCCGGCATGCAGCACGGCGCGCCCAAATTAAAAGCCGCCGACGCCTCCAGCCTCGTCAAAACCATCAGCTATTGCCGCGATACCTTCAAAGTCACGACCGAAGACGGAAAGTCTCGGGATTTTTGGGAACGTAATCTTCGCTTCAAGACCGACTCAAGCGATGAAGGCCCGGCAAAAGGCGCGCCGGCGATTGTCGCCGCCGGGATGATGGGCGACCGGGCTTCGGTGATTTTCGCATCACCGGAGGAGATAACCCAGTTCATCACGCATCAGTGCTGAGCCCTTCAATCTAGCGCCGTCGATCAAACTTTCGGGCGGGCGCCGAGAGGCGCGCTGTCGACCGGAACGATCATCTTTCCGATCGGCCAGAGCGCGATTCCCGCGAGCTTCAGATGCGCCCAGGCGAACGGGATGCCGATGATGGTGACGGCAAGAACAACCGCTGTGATCAGATGCCCGAGCGCCAGCCACCACCCGGCGAGCAGCAGCCACACGATGTTTCCGAGCAAGCCAAGCGGGCCGGTGCCGATGTCGTGGCTGCCGGTGTAATCGGCACGCGACACCGCCTTTTGGCCGAAGGGCAGCAGCGTGTAGGCCGCGATGTTGAAGGCGGCCGGCGTCCACGGCAGACCGATGATAGTGATCGCCATGACAATGGCGGCGATCACCCAGGCCACGGCCATCCAAAGACCGCCGAAGACGATCCATAATATATTGAGCAATAAGGACATGGAGGACTCAAAGCTCGTTTGTTGAAGTCACTGGATAGCGCGCCGCCCGCGCATATGTGTATCGCCAGCTAGATTGCGAGTATTTGTGAACGTCGCTAGGGCTGCTTCGGCTTGCGCTGTTTGGACAATCCGGCGTCGCTTAAACGCACCAGATTATCCGGCGGCGGCCGCCGTGCATCGCTCATCACCTTCGCCGTCACCCGGCTCAGGTCCGCGATCTGATAAGGCTTTCGCAGCACCGGAAATTCCGCCGCAGCCCCAGCCGCGGCATTGCTGTAGCCGGTGACAAGAACGATGGGAAGATTCGGATAGCGTTGGCGAATGGCGCGGGCAAGGCCGACGCCATCCATCGAACCAGCCATGACGATATCGCTTACCACCAAATCGAATTTTTCCTGCTCAAGCGCTTGCAGCGCCGCCTCGGCATTGCCGGCGACATGCACCTGATAGCCGAGTTGCTTGAGCAGCGCCGCGCTGACGTCGGCAACATCGGGGTTATCTTCAACCAGCAGCACCGTGCCGCCGCTGGAAGACTCGCTTACGGACTCCGCCTCGCCTTCCGCTGGCTGCGCTTGTGAGCACGGTAGGTAGAGCGTGATGCTCGTGCCTTTTCCCAGCTCACTGTGCACGGTGACGGTGCCGCCCGATTGGTGAGCGAAGCCGTGCACCTGCGACAGTCCAAGGCCGGTGCCGCTATTCACCGCTTTTGTCGTGAAGAACGGATCGAAGATCTTCGGCAGAATATCCGGCGCAATTCCGCTGCCGGTATCCGCCACGGTAATCGCCACGAACTCGCCCTCAATGCCCTCGGGGGTATCCTTGACGCCGAGCTGCGCGTTCTCGGCCGTGACGGTGATAAGGCCGCCTTGCGGCATCGCATCGCGGGCATTGAGGACGATGTTCACCAGCGCCAGTTCAAACTCGTTGACGTCGATCTTCACCGGCCAGACATCCGGCAGAACGTTGGTGACGAGCCTCGCCGACGCGCCGATGGTGTTCGCGAGCATCGCGCCGAACCCGCGGACCACCTCGCCGACATCGATCACGGTGCGGTTGAAGGTCTGCCGCCGCGCGAAGGTGAGCATCTGACGCGTGAGCGACTCTCCGCGTTTTGCCGCGGTCTCGATGGCTTCCGCGGCGCGCGCGCCTCTCGGGTCATCCGCGACCAGCTTCTTGATGGTCTGGATGTGGCCGCCGACGATCATCAGTAGATTATTGAAGTCGTGCGCGACGCCGCCGGTCAGCTGTCCGAGCGCTTCCATCTTCTGTGCGCGGGCGCGCTGAGCCTGGGCTTGTTCCAGCGCTATTTGAGCCTCCCGGCGTTCGGTAATGTCGCGGGTGATCTTGGCGAAGCCGATCAGATGCCTGTCATCGTCGAAAATCGGATCGATGATCACGTTGGCCCAGAACTGGCTTCCATCTTTACGCATCCGCCAGCCTTCGGCTTCGTAGCGTCCTTCTTCCTCCGCGATCCGAAGCGCCCGGGCCGGCATGCCGGCCGTTCGCTCGGCATCGACATAGAACCGCGAGAAGTGCTGCCCCACGACTTCATCCGCCGCGTAGCCCTTGATGCGTTGTGCGCCGGCGTTCCAGTTGGTGATGACGCCGTTTCGATCCAGCATATAGAGCGCATAGTCGGTCACGCCGGCCACGAGCAGGCGGAACTGCCGCTCGCTTTCCCGTAACGCTTTCTGCGCCGCCTGCTGTTTGGTGATGTCTCGCGTAACTTTGGCAAAGCCCACCAACTCGCCGGTTTCGGTCCGGATCGCGTCGATGACCACCGACGCCCAGAATCGGCTTCCGTCCTTGCGGACGCGCCAGCCTTCGGATTCGTAGCGGCCTTCGCGGGCCGCGGCTTCAAGCACGCGTGCCGGCAGCCCCGCGGTGCGGTCTTCCTTGGTGTAGAAGCGGGAGAAGTGCTGGCCGACGATTTCTCCGGCGTGATAGCCCTTCATCCGCTGGGCGCCGGCATTCCAATTGCTGATCATCCCGCTGGGATCGAGCATGTAGATCGCGTAGTCCAGGACGCCTTCGACCAGCAGGCGGAAGCGCCGCTCGCTTTCAACGAGCGCGTCGTAAGCTGCGCGGCGCTCGGTGATGTCGCGGGTGATTTTGGCAAAACCGATCAATTCGCCGGCTTCGCTTCGGATCGCGTGAATTGTCGCCAGCGCCCAGAAGCGGCTTCCGTCCTTGCGGACGCGCAGCCCCTCGCTTTCGAAATGGCCGGTGGTCTTTGCCTGATCCAGAATTCGCTCGGGAAGTCCGGCGGCCTGGTCTTCGCGGGTGAAAAATTGCGAAAAATGCTGGCCGAGGATTTCGTTGGCGACGTAGCCCTTGATCCGATGCGCGCCCGAGTTCCAACTGGTCACGAAGCCGTCCGGGTCGAGCATGTAGATCGAATAGCCGGTGACGGCGTCGACCAGCATTTGAAAGCGCTGGGCGTCGTTTGAGTGCTTGGAAGGTTCGGCGGCGCTGTGCTGCATGGGCCGTCATTACGCCTGTCAAAACAGCTTACTAGTGTCTGCGTAGGTCAAAGAGCGGTCATGGGCCAGCGCGGGCGCAGATTAGTTTCTCGACCTGCATGTGGCAAGCCGTTCCAGGATGCGCGAATTCTAGTTAACTCCTTGCACCTTCAACGGTTCCGGCTCGCAAGCGACAATGCGGAACTTTTACTGCGCTGGCGCATCCAAGGGGCAGGCTTTATCAAGGATGCGTTATGCCACAGGCAACAGCGAAAGCCGCGCCGCTCACCGCTGCCACTAGTGATGGCGAACTACTGGAGCGCGCCCGCTTGCGCGACGAACAGGCGTTTCGCCTGATCATGCAACGGAACAACCGGCGGCTTTATCGCATCGCGCGCGGCGTGTTGCGCAACGACAGCGAGGCCGAGGACGTTGTGCAGGAAACGTATTGCCGCGCCTTCGCCCATCTGGATGGATTCCGCGGCGAATCGAGCTTGGCAACCTGGCTCGCGCGCATCGCGTTTAACGAAGCGCTGGGGCGCTTGCGGCAGCAGCGGCCAACGGTCGACTGGACGACCCTCGAAAACACCCGGCCTGAAAGCCAAGTCCTTAATAATCAAGTGATCGCGTTTCCCATGCAGAATCAAATCGACCCTGAGCGCACCATGGCCCAACGCGAAATTCAGCGGCTGCTGGAGCAAGCGATCGATGATCTTCCGGAAGCTTTCCGCATTGTGCTGGTGACGCGGACGATCGAGGGCATGAGCGTGGAAGAAACCGCGGACCTGCTTGGACTGAGACCCGAGACGGTCAAGACGCGCCTGCACCGGGCGCGGCATCTGCTGCGCGAGGCGCTGGACAAAAAGGCCGGCTCGGTGCTTCCCGATGCCTTTCCCTTTGGCTCCATGCGCTGTGAGCGCATGACCGAGCGTGTGCTCGCGAGGCTTCAGCAAATTCCCTGACGATTCCGGGAACCTTCCCGGCGCTGCCGCATCCAAAACTCCGACGTCACCTGGGAGCACGCTCCCTCACGGAGAAAAAACATGTCATTCGCAAAGCTAACCGCCGCCGTTGCTGCCGCTTGCCTCACCTCCAGCTTCGCCTTCGCCCAGGCGCCGAAGCCGAGCGATCCGCAAATCGCTCACATCGCCTATACGGCCGGGCAGCTCGACATCGACGCCGCGCAACTGGCGCTGAAAAAATCCAAGAACAAAGAAGTCCGCGACTTCGCCGAGAACATGGTGACCGACCATAAAGCGGTCAACGACAAGGCGCTCGCCTTGGTGAAAAAGCTCAAGGTGACGCCCGAGGACAACGCCACCAGCAAGGCGCTCACCAAGCAAGCCGCCGACAAGAACAAAGAGCTGTCCGCTCTTGACGGCGCCGCTTTCGACAAGGCTTATGTCCAGAACGAGGTCGCCTACCATAAGACGGTGAACGGCGCGCTGGAGACCACGCTTATTCCCTCCGCCAGCAATGCCGAACTGAAGGATCTTCTGTCCACGGGACTGAAAATCTTCCAGGGCCACCAGCAGCATGCCGAACACGTCGCGCAGGATTTGAAGTAAGGGACGCTCATGCCGGTCGATCAAACAAAGCGATGGCGGCTCGTTGCCGCCGTCGCGATTTTGGCCCTGACCTCATCCGCCGCACTGGCGGGTGAGGTCATTCAAGTCAAAATAAAAAACCTCGCGTTTTCGCCAGCGCAGGTGACAGCCCATGTCGGCGACAGCATCGAATGGGTCAACGAGGATTTCGTCGGCCATACCGCGACCGGAAAAAACAAAGAGTGGGATGTGAATATCCCCGGTAATCGTTCAGGCCGTGTGGTGCTGGATCGCGCCGGCAAGATCGATTATTTTTGCCGCTTCCATCCCGCCATGACCGGAACCATTACCGTCGAGTAAGGCGCGGGCGCAGCCAATGCTGCGATCCCGAATATCATCCCGCTTCGCTTACGGCCGAAATATTTTCCACGGGGTCGGGGGCCGCAAGCCTGTAGCCGACGCCGAGCTCCGTGAGCAGGATCGAAGGCTGCGTCGCATCGGCTTCGATTTTCTGCCGCAGTTTGCGGACGAAGATGCGCAGGTAATGCGTGTCGGCGACGTGGGTCGGTCCCCACACCTCGTTGAGCAGCCGCTGATGCGTGACCACGCGGCCGGCGTGCTGGGCGAGAACTTGCAGCAGCCGAAACTCTTTCGGCGGCAGCACGATCTTGGCGCCATCGAGCGAAGCAGTGTGCGAGCCGATGTCGATGCTGATGCGTCCGACGGTGAAGACGGATTGTTTCGGGTTGACTTCATGCTGGCGGCGCAAGGCGGCGCGCACTCGGGCCAGCAGCTCGCCCATTCCAAACGGCTTCACCACGTAATCGTCGGCGCCGAGTTCGAGTAGGCGCACCTTCTCGGCCTCGCTTGAACGCACCGACAGCACGATGATGGGAATGCGCGACCAGGTTCGCAGTTGGCGCACGACTTCGTCGCCTTCGTTATCAGGCATGGCGAGGTCGAGGATGATCACGTCGGGCGAATTGAGGTTGATCGAATGCAGCGCCTCCACCGCGCTCGCGGCTTCCCGCACATGGAAACCTTCGATTTCAAACCCGGAGCGGAGGAAGCGCCGGATTTGCTTTTCGTCGTCGACAATCAGCACGGAACGGGCGGGCATCTTCATCGGTCGGCCTCGACGCCTTGATCGGGAATTTTTGCCACCGGAAGCGAGATCAAGAAGGTCGAGCCGAGGTCAGGGCCCGAGCTTGTCGCCTCGATGGTCCCGGAATTCGCGGTGACGAAGGCACGCGCTATCCAAAGACCGAGCCCCGAGCCGGTGATTTCAGCGGCATGGCGCTGGCCGCGAAAGAAGCGCTCCCATATCTGGTTTTGCTCCGCGCTGACGATGCCGGCTCCGGCATCGGCGACCGAGAACAGCAAGCGATCGCTATTCGCCCGCGCCGACAATTTTATTGTCGAGCTGAGGGGGGAGTATTTAGCGGCATTGTCGAGGACTTGCCCCAGTGCCTGCTCCATCAGCACGGGATCGACATTGATCAGCGGCAGGTCGGATGCCACCTCAAGCTCGACCTTGTGGCTGGCGAGCTGCCGGTGCTTGCGTTGTATCGCGGCATTGGCAATGTCGGAGGGGTCCACGCATTCCAGATGCGGTTGCAGCCTGTTGTTGGTGATCCGCGCGGCATCCAGCAGATTTTGAATATCGCTGTTGAGACGCTCGGCCTCCTCGCTGATGACAGTCGATAGTTCATGGATTCGTCTGTTCTGACTTTCCCCCGACATTTTCGTGATGATCGTCGCGGCTCCCAGGATCGATGCCAGGGGCGTGCGCAGCTCATGGGATACCGAGCCGATCAGCGCATCCCGGAGCATGTCCGCTTCGGAACGCATCCGCGCCTCGCTCAGCGCGCGGCCGAGATCGAGACGCTCAAGCGTCAGCAGCGCGTCGGCGATGACCGGGTCCACGCCACGGCTAATGACGTCGACGGCGTCGCTTGGCTCGTTGCCGAGATCGATCGCCAAGACGCCGAACTCGGAAATGTTTGGCGCTACCGCGCGAAGCAGCCAGACATGCCGGGTAAGCGGGTCGATCACTGTCGCTTCTTTGGGTTTATCCTCACCGCTCAAGCGCTCGATGGCGGCCTGCCGTATGCGCTCGGGCGGCGCTTCGCTGTTTCCGCCGGGCGCTTCATGCCCGGCTCCAATCAAATAGACTGGGCATCGCAGAACGGTGGAGAGATGATCCTGAATGGCGGCGTAAATGTCAGCTGGCGAATAGGCTAATGTCAGCTTTCGCGAAAATTCGTTGAGGTCACGGAACTGCTGCTCGCGCTTGCGCGCTATTTTCAATTGTTGCTTCAGATTTGTCGCCAGATGGCTGGTCACGATGGCGACCACAATGAAGCGAATAAGATCGATGATTTCCTCTGGGTCGCGGACATAAAAGCTGTAAAGCGGCTCGTAAAAAAAGAACATCGCCGCCAACTCGGCGATGACGGCCGCAGTCACGGCGGCGATCATGCCCCAGCGCGTCGCGGCCAAGAGAACCGGGATCAGAAAGATCGGCGAGCCGTGATCGAAAGGGAAGTAAATCGACAACGCGCCGACGAAGAGCGTCGTGAGAGCGACGGCGATCAAGGCATAGGAGATGCCGGCAAGATTTTCGCGGATGAGCCGGCGAATTCGTATTTTACGCGTCAGTTGCTCGATGAGCTGCATCTCGTTGCCTCCGCCCGCAATAAATCAAATTGCGCTAGCTCAGGCGCGTCTCCAGTCTGGTTCGCCGCTCGGCATTCAACCGAGCCGAGAGGCGATCATACGCCGAAGTGACTCTCGTGTGGCGCAAACGTTGCACTGCTCCCCGGTATTTTCAACTTTATGGCCTTTTTACTCGATAGCCCGCGGCGCATCCGGTACCCGTTGATTCTCTAAAAATGCCCCAGCCTCCCCCGAGAATCGGGAGGGAACATGCAGCCGATGCGATTTGACGTACGTCCCGCAAGACCGGCGGATACTCCCTCGCTTTTTCGCATGAAGCTGCAATTGGTGATCTCGGAAAAAGCCGAATCGGGTTTCCGCGCCACCGAACAAGATTGGTTGCGCGACGCCTTCGGCACCAACCCCAAATTCATGGCCATCGTCGCCGAGCATGAAGGCGCCGTCGTTGGCATGGTCACCTATAGCGAGCGTTACTCCACCGGATGGGCGGGGCCGACCTACTATGTTCAGGATCTTTTCGTCGAACCGATCCACCGCAAACGCGCGGTCGGCACCGCGCTGTTGGCCGAAGTCGCGGCGCAAGCCGTTCACCGCGCCATCCCGCTGGTGGAATTGACGGTGCGCAACGAAAACGTGGCGCGGAAATTTTATCGCCGCTGTGGATTCCAGCGCATCCGCCATTGCCCAAGCTATGTTCTGGTCGGGCAATCTCTCGCCAATCTTACCGCGCGATCCGCCACTGGAGATCATCCTGTTCGCCTCGCCGCCGCCCCGAGCGGCGCTTCGCCGTTCCGATCGCGAGCAGGCCAGCAAAGCTGACGGCGAAGGTCTGCAACCTGGTAAAAGGCCGCTGGTCCGACCCCCCTGGCGCTTGGTCCGGCTGGAAACTAACATCGCCTCCGCAAATCCAGGAAAACTGGTCAGGAGGAATGCATGCCGATTCGCCTAGCCGCCGCGTTATTAGCTGTTCTCGCGCTAACCGCGGTTCCCGCGCGCGCCGATTCGGTCAGCGATTTCTATAAGGGCAAGCGGATCAATATGGTGATCGGTTACGGGCCGGGCGGCGGCTACGACACCTACGGGCGCATCATGGCGCAGCATATGGGCAAATACATCCCCGGTAATCCCACGGTCATTATCCAGAACATGCCGGGCGCGGGTAGCTTGCGCGCCGCCAATTACATCTACGCGGTGGCGCCAAAGGACGGCACCACAATCGGCATTTTTGCTCGCAATATGCCGCTGCTCGGCCTGCTCAAGACCGATCAGAATGTGCAGTTCGACCCGCGCAAATTCACTTGGCTCGGGTCGTCGTCGAGCTTCGCCAACGACGCCTATCTGCTGCTGGCGCGCAAGGACGCGACGGTGAAATCCGTCGAAGAGGCGCGCAAGCCCGGCGGCCCGCCGCTGTTGCTCGGGAGCACCGCGGAAGGCACATCGAGCGACGCCATGCCGATCGTGCTGCGGGAGATGCTTGGGTTCAACATCAAGCTCATCCCCGGTTACACCGACAGCGGGCAGCTATTCCTTGCCATGGAACGCAATGAGATCGAGGGACGCACCGTTGGCCTGTCCGCGGTCAGATCCAACCGGCCGGATTGGGTTAAGCCCGACGGTCCGATGCGCGTGCTTGTGGTGTTCGGACGCGCGACGCGGCATCCCGATTTTCCCAACGCGCCCACCGCCCGCGAGTTGGCGCGCAACGACAAAGATCGTGCGCTGATCCAGGTGGTCGAAGCGCCCTACACTTTGTCGCGGCCCTTCGTGGCGCCGCCGGACGTTCCGGCCGACCGTGCTAAAGCCTTGCAGGATGCTTTCATGGCCACGCATAAAGATCCGGACTTCCTGCGCGACGCCGAGAGGCTTGGTATCGATGTCAGCCCGATCGATGGCAACGCGGTCTTGAAACTGATCGACGATATTTCCAAGACGCCGCCGGAGCAGCTCAAGTCCGTTGAGAAGCTGATCGAAGGCGGCGGCTAAAGCGCGCACTACATCATGCACGACAAGACCGACCAAACACATTGGCATGAACCGAAGGCCGGCGAAAATGCCGGGCTCGGTAACTTCAAGCGGCCGCAGATGCCCTACGACCGCTTCATGGAAGCGGAAGGCATTCCGGTCTACCGCGGCATCGGCGTGAAGAATGTGCGCGACCTTCCACTGAAGCCGTGGCAGCGGCTCGGCGGCAACGGCAGTTACGTTCAGCTCTACGGCACCGAAGGTCTATGGGGCATGTATGTGGTGGAGGTGCCCGGCGCCGGCGCGCTCAACGTCGAGCGGCACATGTACGAGAAAGTCGTGTTGGTGCTCGATGGCCGCGGCACCACCGAAGTCTGGCAGGAAGGCCAGAGCAAGCGCCACGTCTTCGAATGGGCGAAGGGCTCGATGTTCACCATCCCGCTCAACGCCAATCATCGCTTCGTCAATGCCGCGAGCTCGCCGGCGCTGGTGCTATGCGGCACTTCGGCGCCGAATGTGATGAACCTGCTCGACAACATGGATTTCATCTTCAACTGTCCCTACGCATTTAAGGACCGCTTCTCCGGCGCCGACGATTTCTTCAAGCCGAACGACGACGTGGTGTCGGATCCGATCCGCGGTCTCGCCATGCGCAAGACCAATCTCATCCCCGACGTCATCAATGCGGAGCTGCCGCTGGATAACCGCCGCTCGCCCGGCTATCGCCGGATGGAGCCGCAGATGGCCAACAACCGCTTCTATACCTGGGTCGGTCAGCACGAGACCGGGCGCTATTCCAAGGCGCATAAGCACGCTTCGGCGGCGGTGCTGATCTGTCTCAAGGGCGGCGGCTACACGTATACTTGGCCGGAATCACTCGGTGCCCAGCCTTGGGCAGCGGGCAAGGGCGAAAAAGTTTTGCGGCAGGACTACGAGCCGGGCGGCATGGTCTCCGCCGCGCCGATGAGCGGCGACTGGTTCCACCAGCATTTCGGCACCAGTAAAGATGGGCTGCGCGTCACCGCTTGGCACGGGCCGAACAATCAGCGCGCGCGGAAGGCCGGCATTCCCGGCGAGCAGCTGATGGACTACGGGGCCATCGATCTGAATAAGGGCGGCAGCGCCATTCCCTATCATCAGGAAGATCCGGCGATCCGCAAGGGATTCGCCGAGGCGCTGAAGGCGCAAGGCGTCGCCAACCGGATGGACCCGAAGTGGTACGAAGGTGAATCGGGCGATGAGCCGGGCGATGTGATGTAGCCACCGTCATGGCCGGGACAAGCCCGGCCATGACGGACATTAGTTACGCCGCCCTTCGTATCTCATCCGCCATCGCGCGATAGGACAAAGCTTCCGCCAGATGCACGCGTCCGACTTTCTCGGCGCCGTCGAGGTCGGCGAGCGTGCGCGCCACGCGCAACACCCGATGATACCCGCGCGCGGAAAGCCGCATGGCGTCGGCGGCGTCGCGCAGCAGGGTCAAGCCGGTGGCATCGGGCCGCGCCGCATCTTCCAGGACGGCGCCATTGGCTTCCGCATTGGTGCGCACGCCGGGCAAGCCGAGCGCGGCGTAACGCTGTGCCTGCATCGCGCGCGCCCGCGCCACGCGGATGGCGACTTCGCGGCTGCCTTCCGCGGGCGGCGGCAAAATGAGATCAGCGGCGGTCACCGCCGGCACTTCGATATGCAGATCGATGCGGTCGAGCAGCGGACCGGAGAGCCGCCCCTGGTAATCGGCGGCGCAGCGGATGTTGGGCGCGCGTCTGCAGGCAAAGCCGGGATCGCTGGCGCGTCCGCAGCGGCAGGGATTCATCGCGGCGACCAGCATGAAGCGCGCCGGATAAGTGACGCGGTGATTGGCGCGGGAGATCGCGACCTCGCCGGTTTCCAGCGGCTGGCGCAAAGAGTCCAGCACCTGCGGCTGGAATTCCGGCAGCTCGTCGAGGAACAGCACGCCGTTATGCGCCAGCGAAATTTCTCCCGGCTTCGCGCGTAAGCCGCCGCCGACCAGCGCCGCCATGCTGGCGGAGTGATGGGGGCTACGGAACGGACGGCGGTTGGTCAGCGCGCCCTCGGCGATTTCGCCCGCGACGGAAGCGACCATGGAGACTTCCAGCAATTCGGCGGGCGTCAGCGGCGGCAGGATCGACGGCAAGCGCGCGGCGAGCATGGATTTCCCCGCACCGGGCGGGCCAACCATGATCAGGTTATGACCGCCGGCGGCGGCGACTTCGAGCGCGCGCTTGGCGCTCTCCTGACCCTTGATGTCCGCAAGGTCGAGCAAGCCGTCCTCGACTTCGCGGATTTTCGGCACCGGCCGCGCCAGCACCTGCGTACCCTTGAAATGGTTGGCGAGCTGGATCAGCGACGCCGCCGCAATGATCTCGATATCGGGACTGGCCCAAGCGGCTTCCGGCCCGCAGCGGGCGGGACAGATCAGGCCTTCGCCGCGCGCATTGGCTCCGATCGCCGCCGGCAGCACGCCCGCCACCGCGGCGATGGAGCCGTCGAGGCCAAGCTCGCCCAGCACGGTGAAGCCGGACAGCGCGTCGTGGGGAATGGCACCGATCGCCGCCATCAAACCGAGCGCAATGGGCAGGTCATAATGGCTGCCTTCCTTCGGCAGGTCTGCGGGCGCAAGATTGATAGTGATGCGGCGTGACGGCAAAGCGAGGCCGGAGGCGACAAGCGCGGCGCGCACCCGCTCGCGGGCCTCGGACACCGCTTTATCGGGAAGCCCGACCACGGTAAAAGCGGGTAGCCCCGGCGCCACCTGCACCTGGACGTCGACTGCGCGGGCTTCGATACCCTCGAATGCGACGGTGGATACGCGCTGGACCATGCGGCCGCCCCTGCCTTTGGGCAAAATACTACCGGAAGGCGAACGGAAAGCAAGAACAATTCAGGAACGGAGTTGGCGATGCCGCCTCTTGCCCCGGCCCAAACCCGCCCCAAGGCCGAAGCCTGGCCGCGCTTGGACTACGCGGATTGGGCTGATACCTGCGCCACCTTGCATCTGTGGACGCAGGTGGTCGGCAAAGTGCGGCTGGCGTTGGCGCCGCTGGTGAACCACTGGTGGCAGGTCACGCTCTATGTGACGGCGCGCGGGCTGACCACGTCGGCGATGCCGTATCAGGGACGGCTGCTGCAGATCGACTTCGATTTCTGCGACCATCAACTGCTGCTGCGCAGCAGCGACGGCCGCGTGGAGCGCATCGCGCTGGCGCCGCGCAGCGTCGCCGACTTTTATGCGGAGGTGATGGGCCGCCTGCGCGCGCTCGGCGTCGACGTGCATATCTGGACCATGCCGGTGGAAATCCCGGACGCCATTCCCTTCGAGATCGACCATGTGCACGCGTCTTACGATGCAAAGGCCGCGCATACCTTCTGGCGGCAACTGCTGCAGGCGGATCGCGTGTTCAACCTGTTCCGCGCGCGCTTCCTCGGCAAATGCAGTCCGGTGCATTTCTTCTGGGGCAGCTTCGATCTCGCGGTGACACGTTTCTCCGGCCGCACGGCGCCGCCGATGGCGCGCGCGGCGCCGAACCTCGGCGCTTGGGTGATGCAGGAAGCCTATTCGCACGAAGTGAGCAGTGCGGGTTTCTGGCCGGGCAACGGCGGTTTCGGCAAGGCGGCGTTTTATTGTTACGCCTATCCGGAGCCGGACGGATTCGCCGCAGCCGCGGCGCCGGCGGGCGCTTATTACGACAAGGCGCTGGGCGAATTCGTGTTGCCCTACGACGTCGTGGCGCAAGCATCGTCGCCGGATGGTTGCCTGCTGGATTTTATGCATGCGACTTACAAAGCCTGCGCCGATCGCGCGGCGTGGGAGCGGAGGACGCTAGAGCGGGAGACACCGGTCAAGTGAGCGAATTGCTTGCACCGCTTTCGCTCGAGGACACGCGACGGAAGCCCGGCACGATAGCCGGGCCTCCTGACGTGGAAGCAATAAGTACTCAGAACTTAAGGGAATGCTCGTCCGTCATAGTCACGGACATTCAGGAAGAGACAGTAGATTGTTCTGATCTTCCCCATCGTTCTCAGTCTTTAGATACTTGTTGCCGTACCGGCTTACGCCAACGACAACCCATACCGAGTCGGTGGCCTGGGGTGGCTTCACCCAGAACTTCCATTCCTTATTCTCAATAAAAGCAATTGCCTCTTTCTGGGTGATCTTCCACCGTTTGTCGGTGTGGCCTCCGACATGGGTAATCCGTTCGTGGGATTGGGTCGATCCAGTTTGTTAATGCACTGAATCTGGGCGGTCTTTGTGGCAGTAGCTAATGACGACATGGTCGTACCCTTTCTGGGGCTGCGACCACTACAAGCTAGACAGATTCTGTATATAATGTAGTATAGTGTCGTTACAGGGAATCTGGCCTACTTTGCAGTGGTCTAGGTTTCTGACTTTGGAGGGGTGTCGTTGACGCGGCACCCCTTCAGCTTTTCGAGCGAGATTAACTTAGCACTATTTTAAGAAATCTCCAAACGGAACCTGTGGGATGCCTTCCAAACGGCCTTAAATCCCCACAGGGCGGGCTTTTTAAGCGCGCAGGGCGGTTCGTTCAAGACCAAAATAACGAATCAGCGGCCGCCTCTGGGCGAATCAGGGGGCTTTTAAACCGCCTCGTGTGATCCATCAAAAATTGCTGGACTAGTTTTTAGTATGATCTATCCGAGCAAAAGCAAGAACAATACCGGAACCTTCACGTCCGCTTCCCCTCGATCACATCCCACACCATCGCCGCGATATCCGGCCCGCCGAGATTCTTAATCGCGCGGATGCCGGTGGGCGAGGTGACGTTGATCTCGGTCAGCAACCCGCCGATTACGTCGATGCCGACGAAGATCAACCCGCGTTCGCGCAGCGACGGGCCGATGCGCGCGCAGATCTCGCGCTCGCGCGGCGTCAATTCCGTCGCCTTGGCCGCGCCGCCGCGGATCAGGTTGGAACGGATATCGTCGGCGGCGGGAACGCGGTTGATGGCGCCGGCGAATTCGCCATCGACCAGGATGATGCGCTTGTCGCCCTCGCGCACCGCCGGTAGGAATTTCTGCACCACCCAGGCCTCGCGGAAGGTGGCGGCGAACATGTCATAGAGCGAGCGGAAATTCATGTCCTCGCGCGCGAGCTTGAACACCGCCTCGCCGCCGTTGCCGTAGAGCGGCTTCATCACGATGTCGCCGTGCTCGGCGCGGAAAGCTTTGATTTCGGCGAGGTCGCGGGTGATCAGCGTCGGCGGCATCAGGTCGGGAAATTCGGTGACGAAGATTTTCTCGGGGGCGTTGCGCACATGCGCCGGATCGTTGACCACGAGTGTCTTCGGATGCACACGCTCAAGCAGATGCGTGGTGGTGATGTAGTTGAGGTCGAAGGGCGGGTCCTGGCGCAGCAGCACTACGTCGAACTCGGTCAGCGCGGCGCGCCGGGCTTCGCCGAGTGTGAAATGGTCGCCCTCCTGGTCGCGTATCGCAAGCGGCTGCACCGACGCGAACACCCTGCCGTCGCGCATGGCGAGCTTGCCGGGGGTGTAATAGGAAATCCCATGGCCGCGCCGCTGCGCTTCCAGCAATAGCGCAATGGTTGAATCGCCGCGGATATTGATCCGCTCGATCGGGTCCATTTGCACGGCGACTTGGAGGGCCATCGGTATCTCGAAATTCTCTAAGGTAAAGGACTAGTTAACATATTACCTCCACTCTCTGTCTGGAATCAGAGGGGCGGCGGGGGAGACGCGTGAAATTATCGAATGTGACGATTGCGGCCAAGCTCTACGCGATCTTTGCACTGCTGGCCACCGTGACCATAGCCCTGGCGGCCGTCGCCGTGGTCAATGCGCGCCAACACGCCCTCCTCACCCGTGAATTCGAAGCCGCCTTCCAGGGCGCGCAGAATGTCGAGCGCGTCAATGGGCTGATCCAAGCCGTGGTCATGGAATCGCGCGGGATTTATCTGGCCGCCGACGCCGACACGGCCAAGTCGCGCGCCAACGCGCTTGCCAAATTCAACGACCGCCTCAGCGAGGTCATGAAGGACTGGGGCCGTGGCCTGCGCGCCGACGAGGCTGCGCAGTTTCAGGATTTTTCCGGACGCGTGCGCATCTTTCAGGACTTCCGCCGCGAGCTCGTCCGCCGCGCCATCCAGGTCAGCGCGCAGGCTGCGCGTGAATGGGGCGACTTCGACGACAGCGACTCGGTGCATATGCTTCTCAGCAACAACCTGAATGCCCTGGCGAAAATTTATGCCCAGCGCGCCGACGAGGTTTACACGAAGGTCGACCGGAGTATTACGTCCACCGCATGGCTGATGACGCTTTTAGGATCGCTCGCCGTCGTGCTTGCGGCTTTTGGCGCGCTGCTAATCTGGCGCGCGGTGGCGCGGCCCTTGGCGACCATCACCGGCGTCACCGAGGCAGTGGCGGCGGGCAACAAGGACATCGCGGTTCCTTATAGCGAGCGCCGGGACGAAATCGGCGCCTTGGCTCGTTCCATCGCGGTGTTCCAGCGCGCTCTGCGGCACAATGACGAACTGAATCACACGGTGCAGGAAGACGCGGAGGTTCGTACCCGGCGCCAGGAGCATGTGGCGGCGGAAATCGACCGCTTCGGCTCCGAGGTGGAAGCAACCTTATCGGAACTCCATCGGCTCTCCGGGCAGATG
>JAXDOS010000181.1:0-28481 GCA_034668785.1 Alphaproteobacteria bacterium | reverse complement strand
GCTCGGGCGCGCCCTGGAACGAAGGGCCGTCGGTCAGAACCGAGAGGCAGGCTGCGCCCCCGGCGGCGTAGGCCCGCGCCAAAGCGGCGGGATCGAAATCGGCGCGGATCAGCCCTTTCGAGGGGCTCGCCTTTTTGATTTCGGCGATCAGCGCATAGTCGCCGGCCGCAAGCTTGCGCTCGATCGCATGCAGAAAGCCGCGCGGGGAAGAAACGGTGCGGACTTCCGCCTCAAGGGTGCCGAGTGGACGCGCGCGTTTGGCGGCGGCGATTTCCTGGCGCTTATAGGCTTCGATCTTGGTGAGAATGTCAGCCATGCTCAGGCATTCGACACGGCGATGAGGCGGCCAAGCCGGCCCTCGGCTTCGCCGGAATCGACCGCTTTTGCCGCCAGCGCGACACCATCCTTTAATGTCGCGGCCCGGCCGGCGACGACCAGTGCCGCACCCGCATTGATGATGGCGATGTCGCGGTGAGGCCCCTTCTTGCCCTTGAGCACCTCGAGCAGCGCTGCGGCATTGGCCTCCGCATCGCCGCCGCGCAAATCTTCCCGTTTGGATTTGGCAAGACCTACTTCCTCCGGCGATATTTCGAAGACACGCACCTTGCCATCTTCCAGCGCGGCAACGCTGGTCGGCCCGGTGGTGGTGATCTCGTCGAGGCCGTCGGAACCATGGACGACCCAGGCGCGCTCCGCGCCGAGATTTTTCAGCACTTCCGCCAGCGGCTCGATCCATTGCCGGGAAAACACACCAACCATCTGGCGCTTGACGCCGGCCGGATTAGAGAGCGGCCCCAGCAGATTGAAAATCGTGCGGGTGCCAAGCTCGATGCGGGTTGCGGCGACGTTCTTCATCGCCGGATGATGCGCAGGCGCAAACATGAACCCGATTCCCGCCTCGCGGATGCAGCGCGCAACCTGAGCGGACGTAAGGTCAATCCTCACGCCGAGCGCCGAGAGCACGTCGGCGGCGCCGGAACGCGACGACAGCGCCCGGTTGCCATGCTTGGCGATGGGCACGCCCGCGCCTGCCGCGATCAGCGCCGCACACGTTGAAATGTTGAAGGAGCCGGACGCGTCACCGCCGGTACCGACCACATCGACAGCGTCGGCGGGCGCATCGACCCGAAGCATCTTGCCGCGCATTGCCGTCACCGCGCCGGTGATCTCGTCGATGGTCTCGCCGCGCACGCGCAGCGCCATCAATAGTCCGCCCATCTGCGATGGGGTGGCTTCGCCCGACATCATGCGCTCGAAGGCCTTCGCCGCCTCGTCGCGCGTGAGCGAAGCGCCGGTCGCGACCTTGCCGATCAGCGCCTTGAATTCGTCGATCACACTGCCTCCTCAATGCGCCCGCTGGCGCGCGGAAGACTGCATGTGGCGTCCGCGCGCGGCGTTCCAGGCAGCAGCGATATCGATAAAATTGCGCAGGATGAGATGACCATGCTCCGAGGCGATGCTCTCCGGATGGAATTGTACGCCGTGCACCGGAAGCTTGGTATGCGCAAGACCCATCACAAGGCGATCGTCGGTTTCCGCCGTCACCGATAGATCGTTTGGCATCGTGGCACGGTCAACAATAAGCGAATGATAACGGGTGGCTTGAAACGGCGCGTTTATGCCACGAAATACGCCGCCGCCCTGGTGTTTGACTTCCGACAATTTGCCGTGCACCGGCACCGGTGCACGAACGACATTGCCGCCAAAGGCTTGACCGATGGCTTGATGGCCGAGGCAAACGCCGAATATCGGAATCGTCGACGCCGCCTTCTCGATCAGATCGAGACAAATGCCGGCGTCGTTCGGCGTGCAGGGCCCCGGCGACAGCACGATAGCTTCCGGATCGGCGGCGAGCACTTCGTTGACGGTGATCTTGTCGTTGCGATGCACGACAACGCTGGCGCCGAGCCCGCCCAGGTAATGGAACAGGTTGAAGGTGAAACTGTCGTAGTTATCGATCAACACGATCATGGCGGCACCCGACTTCCTCATCCTGAGGAGGCGCGGAGCGCCCGTCTCGAAGGATGAGGGAGATCGCCGGCCTCGTCCTTCGAGACGCCGCCTGCGGCGGCTCCTCAGGGTGAGGCGATGGATTTTATCCGTTACAGGTGAAGGTCTTAGACGCCGCCCAAAAGGGGGTCAAGCAAGTCGGTGTCCAGAGTGAACGGTTACTGCCCGCGCTTGGCACTGCTGGCGAAGCGCTGCGCCTCTTCGGCGGCTCGGAACAGAGCCTTGGCCTTGTTGATGCATTCCTGCTGCTCGGCGGCGGGATCGGAGTCCGCAACGATGCCGGCACCGGCCTGCACATACATCACGCCGTCCTTCACCAGCGCAGTGCGCAGCACGATACAAGTGTCCATCTCGCCCGAGGCGGAAAAATAGCCGACGGCGCCGGCATAGAGGCCGCGCTTTTCCTTTTCCAGTTCGTCGATGATTTCCATGGCGCGGACTTTCGGCGCGCCCGAGACAGTTCCCGCGGGAAATCCGGCAGCAAGCGCATCGATCGCGTCATGGCCGTTGGAAAGCTTGCCCTCGACATTGGAGACGATGTGCATGACATGGCTGTAGCGCTCGACAAAGAATTGGTCGGTGACTGAGACCGTGCCGATCTCGGCAACGCGGCCGACATCGTTGCGGCCAAGGTCGAGCAGCATCAGATGTTCGGCGCGCTCCTTGGGATCGGCGAGGAGTTCGTCCTCCAGGGCCTTGTCCTCGTGCGGTGTCGCTCCACGCGGACGTGTGCCTGCGATCGGGCGGACAGTGACCCTCCCCGCTTTCACCTTGACTAAAATTTCCGGGCTTGATCCGGCAACGGCAAAATCGCCCAGGTCGAGAAAGTAGAGATACGGCGACGGATTAACTCGCCGCAGCGCGCGGTAGAGAGAAAACGGCGGGAGCGTGAACGGCGCCTCAAAGCGTTGCGCCAGCACGACCTGGAAAACATCGCCCGCGGCAATGTAGTCCTTCGCCTTCAGCGCCATGGATTCATATTCAGCCGGCGTGGTGTTCGAAGTCGGTACCGCCGAGAGCGAACCTGCTTTTGCTCCCGCCGCTTCCTTTTCCAGGGGACGGTCGAGCGCGTCGATGATGCTCGACAGTCGCTCCTCCCCCCGCGCCCGCGCGGCTTTCGCGCTCACACCCTTTTCCGGCCGCACCGGCGTCACCACCGTCAACGTGTCCTCGACTGCATCGAAGATGACGATCAGAGTAGGGCGGATGAGAATGGCGTCGGGAATTCCGATCGGATCCGGATTAGGGGAGGGGAGTACCTCCATTAGCCGCACCATGTCGTAGCCGAGATACCCGAACACGCCCGCCGCCATGGGCGGCAGATTATCCGGCAGCGTGATACGGCTTTCAGCCAATAGCGCGCGCAAAGCTTCCAGCGGTGGCTGCGTGCATGGTGCAAAGACGTCGGGCTGCGTTGCTGCGCTGCGATTGATTTCCGCGCGCGTTCCTTGCGTGCGCCAGATCAGATCGGGAGCCATGCCAAGGATCGAATAACGCCCGCGGGTATCGCCGCCCTCAACGGACTCGAGCAGAAAGCTCATCGGTTTGCCGTCGGCGATTTTCATAAATGCCGACACCGGCGTTTCCAAGTCGGCGACCAGAGTGGCCCACACCACTTGTGCCTCGCCGCGAGTGTAACGGTCGGCGAAAATGCCTGGCGGCGGCTCGGTCTGCATCAGAGCGCTCAGTTCGTGCTGCCGCCGACGACCTGACTTATGGCGCTGGGGTTGAGGTTGGTCCCGATCTCGGCTTCGACCTTCACCACGTATTGTCCGATCAGGTCGGACGACACGGCTTGCCGCAGCGCGTCGTTGATGCGTTTGGCGGCATCGGAGTTCATATCGAGCTCGGGCACGACAATATCGGTGAGGCGAAAGACAATTCGCCGGGTAGGCTGGTCGCCCTGTGCTGTTCCGGGCGCTCCTTTGCCGGCGCGAAACACCGCGTCCAGCGCCTGAGTGGAAAGCGCCTCGGAGGGTTTTCCCCGTTTCAATCCCGACGCGGTCTGCACCGTCAGTTGCTCGGCGGCGGCTACATCTTTGAGCGGCGTTCCGGCCTGTAACTTGTCGAGCATTGCATTAGTTTTGGCGATCAATCGCGTCGTGATCTCGTCGTTGCGCCAGCGCGCCTCCACCTCATCCTTGACTTCGTCGAG
This sequence comes from Alphaproteobacteria bacterium, assembly GCA_034668785.1. Lineage (GTDB taxonomy): Bacteria > Pseudomonadota > Alphaproteobacteria > Rhizobiales > Xanthobacteraceae > CANKHA01. Next base: position 24,316 of record JAXDOS010000181.1, on the reverse strand, counting down.
TGTGCGCTCGCGCGACGGCGTGATGCCGAGAACTTCGTACCAAACAAAACCGCCGCCTTCGACTTGCAACGGATCGACCTCGATGCCGACGTCGGTCGTGAACGCGGCGGACAGGACGTCAACGCCCTGCGGTAGGCCGGAAACGGGCACGCCATCCGGCCGCTGACCGCTGCGGTCAACGGCGTCGATGGTCGTGCTCGTCAGGTTGAGCTTTTGCGCCGTCTCCGTCAGCGAATCGCCGCTGGCGCGGGAATCCTCGATCTTATCGCGCAAGCTCGACACCTCAGCCTTGGCGCGTTCGAGGGCGACCTCTTGCTTGATCTCGGCCGCCACCTGTTCGTACTGGCGAACCTGCTCGGGTTCTACCTTGAGGACACGCAGCAGCGCGGTGCCGAAACGGCCCTGCACCGGCGCGCTGACCTCGCCCTCCTTGAGCGAAAAGGCCGCGTCGGCCACGGTGCGGTCGATGATCGCGGATCTGGCAATGGTCCCAAGGTCGATGTCGGCATCCTTGAGGCCGCGCTCAGCCGCAAGCGCCTCGAACGACAAGCCTTGCGCGATCCGCTCCGCCGCGGCTTGCGCCTCTTCCACCTTGGGAAACACGATCTGCTGGACCTGGCGGCGTTCTGGAGTGGCATAGCGGGAACGGCGTTCCTCATAGATGCGCTTGGCATCCGCGTCGGAGATTACCGTCCATTTTGCCATTTCCGCCGGCGTCACCGCCAGCACGGCGAGTTTGCGATATTCAGGCGCGCGAAACGACGCTTTCCGCTCTTCGAAATACTTTGCCAGCGCCTCCGGAGTAGGGGGCGGGATATCGCCGGCTTGGGCACGGTCGAGCGCCACATATTCGATCGTGCGCTCCTCGTTCTCGTAGCGGTGTATCGCCTCGACAGCGGTTTTCGGCGGCGCCAGTCCGCCGGCAACCGTTTCCGCGATCTGCTGGCGCAACAAGATCCGCCGCTGCTCGGCGACATAGCGTGGCTCGGTATAGCCCGCCTGGCGGATGACGGCGTCGAAGCGCCCGCGATCGAACTGGCCGGAGATTCCTTGGAAGCTCGGATCGCTCATGACCCGCTTGGCGATCTCAGCGTCCGAAAGACCAAGCCGCAGCTTACGTGCGTATTCGTCCAGAGCCGTTTCGGCGACAACTTGGCCTATCACTTGCCGGTCGATACCGAGGGCCCGGGCTTGATCCAGCGAAATCGGACGGCCCACCTGACGGCTGAGTTGCTGCAGGCGATCGTTGTAGATCTGACGCAACTGCTCGACGCTGATCTCGGTGCGGCCGACCTTGGCGGCCGCCGACATGCCAAAGCCGCGAAAGATGTCGCCGATGCCCCAGATGGCAAAACTCACGACGAGCAAGCCGAGGACGCAGGCCATGATCGCCTTGCCGAGCCAATTGGTGGAGGCTTTGTGGATACCTCTGAGCATGAGCCTTTTTCACAGGTTATGGATGAACGCTGATCGCCGCTAAAGGCGGCATCGCAGGTCCGCACCCTTATAGGGAGCGCACCAAACCACCGCAACTCGCGATATGGGGGCAAAATCCCCGACGCTGATCCTGCTTACTCTGGCGTGCGCGGGGCCGGTCTGCTAACCGCACGGACGGGATTGGGTATGGCGAGGTTGTGGGATGACGAGCGCTCCACCGCGTCCACTGGTCGCGGGCAATTGGAAGATGAACGGGCTGCGGAGCTCCATCGCGGAGTTGGAGAAGATCGTCCACAACGCCCGCAATCTCGCCCGCCCTGACCTGATGATCTGCCCGCCGGCAACGCTGCTGAGCCTATTCGCGGCTGCGGCGGATGGTTCAGCGATCACCGTAGGGGCGCAGGATTGCCATTCCGAACCGGCGGGCGCTTTCACCGGCGATATTTCGGCCGAAATGCTCAAGGACGCAGGCGCCCGCGCCGTAATCGTCGGCCATTCCGAGCGGCGGACCTACCACCAGGAAACCGATGCCCTGGTGCGCGGCAAGGCGCTGGCTGCCGCCCGCGCAGGGCTGACCGCTATTGTCTGCGTCGGGGAGACACGGGCTCAACGCCAGGCTGGCGAGGCCCTTGAGGTCATAGGGGGGCAGCTGAAAGGCTCTCTGCCTGATTACGGGAGCACGGATACCTTGATTGTGGCCTACGAGCCGGTTTGGGCTATCGGGACGGGGCTCACCCCGACGTCCGATGACGTGGCCGAGGTTCACGCCTTTGTGCGTAACCAGTTAGTTTCGCGTTATGAGCGGGAGGGGTCGGTTATCCGCATTCTCTATGGCGGCTCGGTGAAGCCGGCGAATGCCGCCGAGCTTATGGCGCTCCCCAATGTGAGTGGTGCACTGGTCGGCGGCGCCAGTCTCAACGCCGACGAATTCCTCGCCATCGCGGCCGCTTACAGGTGAGCCGTCCAAGGGTGGAAATACCGTGAGAGATCGTGTAGAGACGCGGCGACTTCCTCTATGACAAGCGTGCCACGCGGTCCTAAGACCGGTGGTACTCTTGATTGGACCGCTCATGCAGACCGTCATCATTGTCATCCATCTCATGGTGGTCCTCGCCATGATCGGCTTCGTGCTTTTGCAGAAGTCCGAAGGCGGCGGCCTCGGTATGGGGGGTGGCAGCGGATTTATGAGCAGCCGCGGTACGGCTAACGTTCTGACGCGGGCGACGGCCGGCCTCGCGGCGGTTTTTTTCGCCACTAGCCTGCTCTTATCCATTCTCGCTGGAATCGACCGTAAACCCTCATCGATCCTACAGAATTCCGGTACGGCGCCGGGCCAATCCGGCCCCGCCAGCCCAGGACAGGGCGGCCTTTTAGATCAACTTCGCCAGCAAAGCGAACCGGTGACGCCCCCCTCGGTTCCGCAAGCTCCGAAGTCCCAGTAAATTGCAGACGGTCCATTCGGCAGCCCGCTGTGTACAGCGGGTGAGCCCCTCCCATTTTGCACTCGTCGAATCGAACCGGCCGGGTTAAAGGTTGGTCCCCATGGCGCGGTATATCTTCATCACCGGCGGCGTGGTCTCCTCTCTTGGCAAGGGTCTGGCATCCGCAGCGCTCGGCGCGCTGCTGCAAGCGCGCGGCTATAAGGTGCGGCTGCGCAAGCTCGACCCTTATCTCAACGTCGATCCGGGAACGATGTCGCCCTATCAACACGGCGAGGTCTTCGTCACGGATGACGGCGCGGAAACCGACCTCGATCTCGGTCACTACGAACGCTTCACCGGCCGTCCGGCGACACGCCAGGACAACATCACCACGGGCCGCATCTATCAGGACATTCTCACCAAGGAGAGGCGTGGCGATTATCTCGGCGCCACCATCCAGGTGATTCCGCACGTTACCAACGCGATCAAGGATTTTATCCGCGACGGCAATGAGGAGTTCGATTTCGTCTTATGCGAGATCGGCGGCACCGTCGGCGACATCGAAGGCCTGCCATATTTCGAGGCGATCCGGCAGCTTGGCAACGACTTGCCGCATCATCATGCGATCTACATCCACCTCACGCTGCTTCCGTTTATCCCCAGCGCCGGCGAATTGAAAACCAAACCGACGCAGCATTCGGTAAAGGAATTGCGCTCGATCGGCATTCAGCCCGACATCCTGTTGTGCCGCACCGATCGGCCGATTCCGCAGAGTGAGCGGCGTAAGCTTGGCTTGTTTTGCAACGTACGCGAAAGCGCCGTGATCGAAGCGCGTGACGTCGACAACATCTACGCGGTGCCCGAGGCTTATCACCACGCCGGACTGGATCGAGAAGTGCTCTCGGCTTTCGGCATCGAACCGAAGGCGGCACCCAATTTATCGCGCTGGGAATTGATCAACGAGCGCGTGCATAATCCGGAAGGGGCGGTGACCATCGCCATCGTCGGGAAATATACCGGATTGAAGGATGCCTATAAGTCCCTGACCGAGGCGCTCTCCCATGGCGGCATCGCCAACAAAGTTGAGGTGAAGCTCGACTGGATCGAAAGCGAAGTCTTCGAGAACGAAGATCCCGCGCCGTTCCTGGAGCACGTTAACGGCATCCTCGTGCCCGGCGGCTTCGGCCAGCGCGGCGCCGAAGGAAAAATCCGCGCGGCGCAATTCGCTCGCGAGCGCCACGTCCCTTATTTCGGTATCTGCTTTGGCATGCAGATGGCGGTGATCGAGGCGGCGCGCAATCTATGCGGCATCGCCGACGCCAATTCGACGGAGTTCGCGCCAACGGCGGAGCCGGTCGTCGGTCTGATGACCGAATGGTTGAAGGGCAACGAGTTGGAAAAGAGGCGTGCCGACGGCGACCTCGGCGGCACCATGCGGCTCGGCGCCTATGCGGCGATGCTTCAGCGCGGCAGCCGCGTGGCAAACATCTACGGTACTTCCGAGATTTCCGAGCGACACCGTCACCGCTACGAGGTCAACACCGCCTATAAAGGCCGGCTGGAGCAGCGTGGGATGCGTTTTTCCGGCATGTCACCCGACGGTATCTTGCCGGAGATCGTCGAATACGAAGATCACCCCTGGTTTGTCGGTGTCCAGTTCCATCCGGAGCTGAAATCGCGCCCATTCGAACCGCATCCGCTATTTGCCTCTTTTGTAGAGGCCGCGGTGGTGCAGAGCCGGCTAGTTTAGTGCTTTTATGGTTACCTTTGTGGTTATTCCGCCTCGAGCCCGGCGAACAACATTACTAGGGCGTCAAAATTTTTAGTCGTTTTGATGCTGCCGAAATATTTCCTAAATACTTCCCTGGATTCTCCGGAGGACGATTAAGTAATTTTTACACCATGCAAAAATACAACTTGTTCTCTTAACTCGGAAAAAACGCCTGATAACTACCTTTGCTGTGAGCAAATGTAGGCTGTCTTGCACATGTTCCGGGTTTTCAACTGCCTCGCAACGGAGCACGATTGGCGGCTTGTCGCCTTAGCCGGCGCCATGTGCTTTCTCGCGAGTCTTGCAGCCGTTAATCTTTTTCATCGGGCACGCGCGACCGAAGGACAGGCACGCGCAATCTGGACTCTAATCGCAGGCGCCGCAGCAGGCTGCGGAATATGGGCAACGCATTTTATCGCGATGCTCGCCTATGACCCTGGCGTCGGCATCGCTTACGACGTTGGCATGACGGTGTTTTCACTAGTCATGGCGATTGCCGTCACCGGTCTCGGACTGGCTCTCGCGGTTTACAGCCCAGGGCGGTCGGGAGCAGCAATCGGTGGTGGGATCGTCGGCGCGGGTGTTGCTTGCATGCACTATCTCGGCATGTGGGCGCTCGAATTACCGGGACATGTGAATTGGTCGCTGGACCTTGTCGTTGCTTCCATCGCACTGGGGATGTTGTTCGGCACGGCGGCGCTGGCCGTTTCGGTGCGCTGGGATGGCTTCTGGGAAACCGCGGCGGCGGCGCTCCTGCTCACGCTCGCTATCATCTCTCATCACTTCACGGCGATGGGTGCGGTGGAAATCGTTCCCGACCCGGCACGGCTGATTGCTGCTTTTTCACTGTCACCGGATTCGCTCGCTCTGACTATTGCGATTGCAGCCGCGGCAATTCTCGGCACGGCCTTGATCGTCGCGTTTACAGATCGGCGTTCGGAAGGAAAGATTCTCGAACAAAATACGCGGCTCGACGCAGCCCTCCACAACATGCGCCAGGGCCTGCTGATGTTCGACGCTGATGGCCAGCTTGTGCTTTTCAATCAACGTTACTTGCAAATCTACAGTCTACCGCAAGGATCGGTGAAGCTCGGCTCGACGCTTCGTGACTTGCTGGCATTGCGGAAAGCAGTAGGAACTTTCAACGGCGACCCTGACCAGTACGTCGCCAAGATGGCCGATCAATTCGGGAAATTCAGAGGCGATCCGGACACCCGTAAGTTTGCCGAAGAGGGGCTCGAAACCAAGGTGATCGAACTTGCTGATGGGCGCTGCGTCTCCATCACCAACCAATCGATGCAGGGTGGCGGCTGGGTCTCTACACATACAGACATCAGCGAGCAGCGATGGACGGAAAAGGAACTCGATCGAACCCGCACCTTTCTCGATGCAGTCGTCGAGAACATGCCTACTACTCTGCTCGTCAAAAATGCAGATGACCGTCGATACGTTCTTATCAATCGTGCCGGCGAAAATTTTTTCGGTCTTTCCCGTCAAGAAATTATCGGAAAGACCTCCCATGAAATTTTTTCCAAAGAAGAGGCCGAGGCCATCTCTGCCAGGGACGAAGCGCTGTTGAGTGCCGACGCCGAAATATCCGTCAACGAGCTCACCTTTTCGACTCCTCATAATGGCGCGCGTGTCATTGCCACACAGAAGGTGACCATTAGGGACGATAAGGGCCAACCGCGCTATTTGGTGAATCTTATCGAGGACGTCACTGAAAGGCGCCGTAGCGAACGGGAGCTTGAGCGCACCCGCTCTTTTCTCGACACGGTCGTCGAAAATGTGCCGGTCACTCTCATTGTCAAGAATGCGGAGAACCGCGAATACGTTCTTATCAATCGCGCCGGCGAAAAGTTTTTCGGTCTTTCCCGCGAGGAAATGATTGGCAAAACATCCGATCAACTATTTTGCAAGGAAGCGGCAGACGGCATTAAAGTCCGCGACGATGAGGTGATGCAAGCCACCAGCGAGATTTTCCTTGAGGATCATCCGCTTGTCACCCCGCGCCGCGGCACTCGGCTGGTCACTACCAAAAAGGTGAATATCCGCGACGAAAACGGCCAGTCGCGCTACCTGGTGAATGTCATAGAAGACGTCACCGAAAGGCGCCATGGCGAAAGGGAACTCGAGCGGACTCGGGCCTTCCTCGACACGGTCGTCGAAAATGTGCCCGTTACCCTCATTGTCAAGAATGCGGAAGATCGCCGCTACGTTCTCGTCAATCGCGCCGGCGAGGATCTTTTAGGCGTCCCCCGCGAACAACTGCTGGGTAAGACGGCCTATGACCTTTATCCGAAAGACGTAGCCGACATCATCAATGCCCGCGACGATGAGTTGGCTGGCGGCAGTGATTTGTTGGTTGATGAACACCCGACCAGAACCCCTCATAAAGGGACGCGCCTCCTCAGCACCAGCCGGCTCGCCATCAAAGACGAGAGCGGCGCGCCGCAATACTTGCTGAGGGTCATTGAGGACATCACCGAACGCAAGCGCGCGGAAGCGCGCATTGAGCATATGGCCCACCACGACACGCTCACCGATTTGCCTAACCGCGTGGCTTTCTCTGAGCATCTAGCGGCTATGCTGCAGCGGTCGGCGGCGGCTAAGGAAACTTTCGCCGTTATGTACATTGATCTCGATCGATTTATGAGAATCAAGAACGTCTTCGGAAATTCCATCGGCGATCCTCTGCTATGTGAAGTCGCACGCCGCCTGCAAAGTGCGGCCGAAGGTGCCTTTCTTGCCCGAGTCGGTGGGCACAAGTTTGCTGCGCTCGTCCAAGGGCCGCAACCAGCAACTGCCCAAGCGCTTGCCGATCGGCTGCTTGCGATCGCAGAAAAGGAAATCGAAGTCAAAGGCCATCAGCTTCGCATCGGGATTACCATCGGAGCCTCAATTTTCCCTGCGGATGGCGCCGATGTGCCGACGCTACTTGGCAATCTCGACGCCGCATTCTATCGGGCCAAGGAGGAATCCCGAGGTTCGATCCGTTTCTTCGAAGCGGAGATGGACCGCCAATTGCGCGAACAACGCGCGCTTCAACTCGACTTGCGCTCGGCCGCCGGTTGCGGCGAGCTCGAGCTGTATTATCAGCCCCAGTTGCGGATCGAAGGCGAAATCATCGGTTTCGAAGCGCTGCTCCGCTGGCATCATCCAACGCGCGGCATGATTCCTCCGAACATGTTTATTCCGCTTGCCGAGGAAAGTGGCCTTATCACTGTTATCGGCGAATGGGTCTTGCGCGAAGCTTGCCGTGAAGCGGCGTCGTGGCCGAAGCCGCTGCAGATCGCCATCAATCTTTCGCCGATTCAGTTCCAGCAGGGCGACCTGCCGGGACTTGTCCATTCGATCCTTCTTGAAACCGGATTGTCTGCCGGAAGGCTTGAGTTCGAGATTACAGAAAACGTGCTGATTGGCGACTTTTCCCGCGCGGTGTCGATTTTGCGCCGGCTTAAATTGCTCGGCGTCCGCATTGCCATGGATGATTTCGGCACCGGCTATTCCTCCTTGTCGTATTTGCAGTCATTCCCCTTCGACAAGATCAAGATCGATCAGGCCTTTATTTCCCAACTCGAACATAATCCGCAATCCGCCGCCATTATCCGCGCCGTGATCGGTCTTGGCCGCAGCCTTGACCTTCCCGTGCTCGCGGAAGGCGTGGAGACCAAAGAACAACTTGAATTTCTGTCGCGCGAGGCCTGCGATGAAGTGCAGGGTTATCTGCTGGGCCGACCTCATCCGATCGCTGAATATGCCGAACTGGTCGGAAGGCCCCCAATCAAGCGCAAAAAGCTGGCGGCAGGGGAATAACCGTGCCCACTCGCGGCGCTCAGGTATTCCATAGGCAGGTCGCCGCTATTGCAGCGTATAAACGGTGACGTTGACCGCGGCGCCTATGGCCTTCATGGTCCGGGCCGCGAGGAACTGACGTGGAAGCCGACCTGATACCCAATATTATTGTGGAAATTGGCGAAACGCGCATTGGCAATTCATTGCCGCTCGCGCTGATCGCCGGGCCGTGCGTGCTGGAAAGCCGCGATCACGCTTTCGAAATGGCGTCGTCGCTAAAAGAGATCGCGGCACGCCTGCGCATTGGTCTTGTCTATAAGACGTCCTTTGACAAGGCGAACCGCACCAGCGGCAACAGCGCCCGTGGGCTTGGGCTCGACAAGGCACTGCCGATCTTTGCCGAAATCCGCGCGAAGCTTCGCCTGCCGGTCCTAACGGACGTGCATGAGGCGGGGCAATGTGCCGCAATCGCCGAGGCCGTGGACGTGCTGCAAATTCCAGCCTTCCTGTGCCGCCAGACCGACCTTCTGATCGCCGCCGCAAAAACCGGCCGCGTGGTCAACGTGAAGAAAGGACAATTCCTCGCGCCTTGGGACATGAAGAATGTCGTCGCCAAGATCACCGGGGCGGGAAACCGCAACGTGATGGTGACGGAGCGGGGCGCTTCCTTCGGCTACAACACGCTGGTCTCCGACATGCGCGCTTTGCCGATTCTCGCCCGCACCACAGGCGCCCCGGTGATCTTCGACGCCACCCATTCGGTGCAGCAGCCGGGCGGGCAGGGCACCTCCTCGGGCGGCGAGCGCGAATTCGTCCCCGTGCTGGCGCGGGCTGCCGTCGCGGTCGGCGTCGCGGGCGTTTTCATCGAGACCCATCAGGATCCCGACCGCGCGCCTTCGGATGGTCCGAATATGATCCCACTCAAAGAGTTAGAAGGCCTTCTTCGGAAGTTGATGGAATTCGACGCTATCGCAAAGGCGTAAGCCCGGGAGACCATCAAACAGCCTTGCAAAGCCTCCCAAAACGTCGATATTGAAGCCACGGCCTGGGGTGCCGCGCCAATGCGCGGCTGAGATTAAACCCATCGAACCTGTCTGGGTCATACCAGCGTAGGAAGCCGCCGATGAAGGGTTCAGCAACGCTATCGCATCTAACCGTTGCCGTGATCGGCGGCGGCGCGATCGGCTTGGCCATCGCTTGGCGGCTGGCGCAGCGCGGAGCCAAAGTCACCGTATTCGACAAAGGCGCGGCGGGCTCAGGAGCAACCCATGCCGCCGCCGGGATGCTCGCGGCCTGCGCCGAGGCGGAGCCGGGGGAGGAAACCCTCGTCGCGCTGAACCGAGCCAGCCAACTACTATGGCCGGCCTTCGCCGATGAGTTGGAAAAAGCCAGTGGCATGTCCATAGGACTGCGCACAGAGGGCACGCTGGTTTTAGCGCTCACCACCGACGATCAGGCACGATTGAAGCACCTTTTGACATTCCAAAATTCTCTCGGCCTGCCGCTGGAATGGATGTCCGCAGCGGAAGTCCGCCGCCGCGAACCGCATCTCGCGTCGAGTGTCGCGGGCGCGATCTGGAGCCCGCAGGATCATCAGGTCGATAACCGCGCGCTGGCTGCTGCGCTACATCGCGCTGCGCTGGCCGTGGGGGCCACGGTTCGAGAGCACGCGCCTGTCGATCAAGTCATAACGGAGCGGGGGCGCATCACCGGCGTCAGGGTGAGGGAAGAGCGTTCCCTTCACACGGGAGAGGTCGCAGGTGGAGTCGTCCCCGCCGACGTTGTCGTGGTCGCGGCCGGAGCATGGTCGCGCGGCATCGGCGGCCTGCCAACGGAAGCGCGGCCGCCCGTTCGCCCGGTAAAAGGCCAGATGCTGTCCCTGCGCATGGATCCGAAGGCCCCGCTCCTGACGCATGTGGTCTGGGCGCCCGGCGCCTATCTGGTGCCGCGGCGGGACGGCCGATTACTCATCGGCGCCACCGTCGAGGAAAAAGGTTTCGACACCACGCTCACCGCAGGCGGCCAACTCGCGCTGCTGGAGGCAGCATGGCGTGCGGTGCCCAGCATTGAGGAACTTGCCATTGACGAAATGTGGGTCGGCTTCCGCCCCGGCAGCCGCGACGACGCCCCGATTATCGGGATGGCCCCACTTCCTGGATTGGTTTATGCGACCGGCCATTATCGCAACGGCATTTTGCTGACGCCGATCACCGCGAAGGCTGTCGCCGACCTCATTCTTGACGGCGCCGTCGATCCGCTGGTGCAACCTTTCGGGCTCGACCGCTTTGCGCTCGCGATGGCGGCGGAGTAGGGCATGCAGAACATCCGCATCAATGGCGAAGGGGCGCCGCTCACGGCCTTCACGCTTGCCGACCTGCTGGCAGAAAAAGGCGTGGCCGACGGCAAGGGCGTTGCGGTTGCGCTCAACGGGCAGATCGTGCGCCGCCAATCGTGGATGGAAACAAAATTGGCGCCGGGCGATAATGTAGAGATCGTCCAGGTACGCCAGGGCGGATGAAGCAGAAGTAGTGGAATGAAACAGATCGACTCCCTCGTCATCGCCGGCCGCAGTTTTAACTCGCGGCTGTTTATCGGCACCGCCGGCTATCCCAACCGCCAAGTGATGCTCGACGCGGTCTCGGCAAGCGGTACCGAAATGGCGACCGCCTCGATACGCCGCATCAGCCTTGCGGGCGAAGAAGAAAGCCTGGTCGACCTGCTCGCCGGCCGCGTGCACTTCCTGCCCAATACCGCCGGCTGTCAGACCGCGAAGGACGCGGTGCTGACCGCCGAGCTTGCGCGCGAGGCTCTGGAAACCAACTGGATCAAACTGGAAGTGATCGGCGACCGCGAGTTGCTTTATCCAAACGTGGAAGAGTTGCTCGTGGCGACCGAGGAATTGATCGGCAAGGGTTTTGTCGTCCTGCCGTATTGCAACGACGACCCCGTCACCTGCCGCAAGCTCGCCGATCTCGGCGCTGCCGCCGTGATGCCGCTCGGCTCGCCGATTGGATCGGGACTGGGCATTTCCAATCCGCATCTGATCGAATTGATCTGCGCCCGCAGTTCCGTTCCGGTCGTGCTCGATGCCGGCATCGGCACGGCCTCCGACGCTGCACGCGCCATGGAGCTCGGTTGCGCGGCGGTGCTGCTCAATACCGCGGTGTCGAAGGCGAACGATCCGGTGCGCATGGCGGCGGCGATGCGGGCCGCCGTCGAAGCCGGGCGTCTGGCTTATCTCTCGGGCCGTATTCCCAAGCGTCTGAACGCCGAGCCCTCGAGCCCGCAATTCGGCCTTGTGGGAACGTGAACCAGCGTGTCCCGGGCGCAGAGCAGCACGGAGCGTAGCGACGTGTTGCTGCAGACCCGGGATCGTTACAAATTCCGAGCTCGGAAAGGTCCCGGATCAGCAGTGCACCGCTAAAGCGCTGCACCGCATCCGGGACACATGGTCATGACACTTCCCACTCCGCCGCTTCTGCTCATCACTGATAGGCGGCAGGCGCGTGGGAATATCATCGATATTGCCGAAGCTGCTTTCGCGGCCGGATGCCGATGGGCAAGCCTCCGGGAAAAGAATTTGCCCAAAACCGAACAGGCGGCGCTGCTGCGTGAGCTTTTGAGGCGCGCGAAACCGTTTGGCGCACGGGTCATCGCCCATATCGACTCGCTCGTTTCACGTGAAACAAGCAGCGACGGCGTGCATTTGCCCGCGGGCGGCGATGCGGCAGCAGCGCGGCGCATTCTCGGTAAGGAGGCGCTGATTGGTCTGTCAGTCCATAGCGCCGAGGAAGCGCGGAGCATTGATGCGGCTCTCGTTGACTATGTGATTGCCGGACCGGTATTCGCCACTGCGAGCAAGCCGGATTATGGCCCGACGCTTGGACCAGATGGGCTTGCGCTGATTGTCCGGGCATCTACCGTGCCGGTCATCGCGATCGGCGGCATCACGCCGGAAAACCTGCCCGATTGTATCGCGGCCGGAGCGGCTGGCATCGCTGTCATGGGTAGTGTCATGCGCGCGGACGATCCGCAAAGTCTGATCGAGCAGTTTCTCGCGGCGCTCGCCGCGCCTCAACCGCGTCCGCGATAAGGCGCGACACCCTGGTCGGGCAGCCATACGCCGGACGGCAGCTTGCCCGATTGCCAAAAGACATCAATCGGGATGCCGCCGCGCGGATACCAATAGCCACCGATCCGCAGGAAGCGCGGCGTGAGCACCTGCACCAGTTTCTTGCCGATGGCGACGGTGCAGTCTTCGTGGAAGGCGCCGTGATTACGGAAGCTCGCCAGGTAAAGCTTCAGCGACTTCGACTCCAGCAGCCAGCGCTGCGGCACGTAGTCGATCACCAGATGCGCGAAGTCCGGCTGGCCGGTGATCGGGCAAAGCGTGGTGAATTCCGGCGCGGTAAAACGCGCGACGTAATTCGTGTCCGGATGCGGATTTGCCACGCGGTCGAGAATAGCCTCGGCGGGCGAGGCGGGGATGCGGCTTGGTTTACCGAGCTGGAGCGTTTTCTTAGGCATGGGCCTTCATACACCAATCGCGTCGATTGCTGGATGCCCGGCTTTCGCGGAGGATGACAATGTGCTTAATCCGGCTCATTCCAATGGGATAGAGTTCAGCACTATGACCGCCATCGTCGACATCATCGGCCGTGAAATCCTCGACAGCCGTGGCAATCCGACCGTCGAGGTCGATGTGGTGCTGGAAAACGGCTCGCTCGGCCGCGCCGCCGTTCCGTCGGGGGCTTCTACCGGTGCCCATGAGGCCGTCGAGCTGCGCGACGGCGACAAGAAGCGGTATCTCGGCAAGGGCGTGCGCAAGGCCGTGGATGCGGTCAACGGCGAGATTTTCGACGCCGTCGGCGGCATGGACGCCGAAACCCAGGCCAAGATTGACGAGACAATGATTACGCTCGACGGCACGCCAAACAAATCTCGTCTCGGCGCCAATGCCATCCTCGGCGTCTCGCTGGCGGTGGCGAAAGCGGCGGCTGCGGCCAACAGTCTGCCGCTCTATCGCTATGTCGGCGGCACCTCCGCGCGGCTTTTGCCGGTGCCGATGATGAACATCATCAATGGCGGCGCGCATGCCGACAATCCGATCGACTTCCAGGAATTCATGGTGATGCCGGCAGGCGCGCCGACATTCGCCGAGGCGCTGCGCATGGGCGCGGAGATTTTCCACACCTTGAAGAACGCGCTGAAGGAAGCGGGCCACAATACCAATGTCGGGGACGAAGGCGGCTTCGCGCCCAATCTGCCGTCGGCCGATGCGGCGCTTGAGTTCGTCGTCAACGCCATCGGCAAGGCGGGGTTTAAAGCCGGCAAAGACGTGGTGCTCGCGCTCGATTGCGCCTCCACGGAATTCTTCAAGGACGGCAAGTACGTTTACGAAGGTGAAGGCAAAACCCGCTCGAAACAGGAGCAGGCCAAATACCTTGCCGATCTCGTGGCCCGCTATCCGATCGTCTCCATCGAGGACGGCATGGCCGAGGACGATATGGAGGGCTGGAAGATTTTGACCGACCTCATCGGGAGCAAATGCCAGTTGGTCGGCGACGATCTTTTCGTCACCAACGTCGCGCGGCTGTCGCAAGGCATCAAGGACGGCATCGCCAACTCGATCCTGGTGAAGGTCAATCAGATCGGCACGCTCACCGAAACGCTCGCCGCCGTCGAGATGGCGCATAAGGCCGGCTATACCGCAGTGATGTCGCATCGCTCCGGGGAAACCGAAGACGCCACCATCGCCGATCTCGCGGTCGCCACCAACTGCGGGCAGATCAAGACCGGCTCGCTGGCGCGCTCAGACCGCGTCGCCAAATATAATCAGCTTTTGCGCATCGAGGAAGAGTTGGGGGCGCAGGCGCAATATGCTGGCCGTTCCGCGTTGAAAGCGTTGGAGTCGCAATAGCGATGTCGACCCAGCAAGACATCAAACGCATCACTGCGCCCGATATTTTGGCGCGCAAAGGCGGCACGCCGATCGTCTGCCTCACGTCGTATCACGCGCATACCGCTCGCATCCTCGATCAGCACTGCGACATCATTCTCGTCGGCGACTCGCTCGGCATGGTGATGCATGGTTTTGAGAACACCATTCCTGTCACGCTCGACATGATGATCCTGCAAGGCCGCGCGGTGATGCGCGGCTCGCAGCGCGCGCTGGTGATCGTCGACATGCCGTTCGGCTCCTACGAAGCGTCGAAGGAGCAGGCGTTTCATTCCGCCGCTCGCGTGCTGAAAGAAACTCACTGCGGCGCGATCAAGCTGGAAGGCGGGCGGCGCATGGCGGAGACCATCGCTTTCCTGGTCGAGCGCGGCATACCGGTGATGGCGCATATTGGCATGACGCCGCAGTCGATCAACGTGCTCGGCTCCTTCAAGGCGCGTGGACGCGACGAAAGCGAATGGGCCGCCTTCGACGACGACGCCCGCGCCGTATCCGACGCCGGCGCCTTTTCCGTGGTCATCGAAGCGGTGGCGGAACCCCTGGCGCGGCGTATCACCGCAGACATCCCGATCCCCACCATCGGCATCGGCGCCAGCCCGGCCTGCGATGGCCAGGTCCTGGTGCTGGAAGACATGCTCGGGCTGTCGCCGCGGGTACCGAAATTCGTCAAACGTTATACGGAGCTGGGGCCTTCAATCGGCAAGGCCGTTGAGGCCTATGCGGAGGAGGTGCGGGCGCGCACCTTTCCCGGCCCGCAGCATGTCTACGACATGAAGCGCAAGGACCGCTGAAACCAAGCTGATACGCTGATCCAGCGCATTTACGATTGTGGCATCAAGCCTTTGCCTTGCCACCGCCATATCGTTAGGTTACGCGCGCTTGTGTCGGCAACGTTAAGATTGCGCCGGTTGCGAAGGGTCCCGAGGGGTTTAAGTGTCCGATATTTTCAATGAAGTTGATGAGGAAGTCCGGCGCGAGCAGCTCAAAAAGCTGTGGGATCGCCACAGCCACTACATTGTGGGAGCTGCCGTTCTCGTCGTTCTCCTGGTCGCCGCTTGGCGTGGCTATGAATGGTGGGAGGGACAAAAGGCAGCCGAAGCAGGCGCCGCGTTCCAGGCCGCCATCGCGCTGAGCGAGCAGGGCAAGCATGCCGAGGCCGAGGCAGCGTTTGCCAAGATCACCGACGTAGGTGCGTCCGGCTATCGCGACCTCGCGCGTTTGCGCGAGGCAGCAGAGGTAGCACAACGCGATCCCAAGGCGGCGATTGCCGCCTATGACTCGCTCGCAGCAGACACGCGGTTGCCTCAGCTACTGCAGGATCTCGCCGCGCTACGCGCGGGCTTTATCCTGGTTGACACCGCTCCGTTCGCCGATGTGCGCCAGCGGCTGGAATCCTTAACGACGCGGGACCGAACTTTCCGCAATACGGCGCGCGAACTTCTCGGGCTTTCCGCGTGGCGCGCGGGCGATCTGCCGGCGGCGCGAAACTGGTTCGACATGATCATCACCGATGTCGCGGCGTCGGATACGACGCGGCGCCGCATCGATATGCTCATGGCTCTGGCTTCGACCGACGGCAAAAGCTGAGCAGGGAAGATCGAAATGTTCTGCTTCAACCGTGCACTTCTGACCGCATCGACGCTGGCGCTCGGGTTGACGCTCTCCGCTTGTGAGAGTTTCGATCCAACCGATATGATGCCCAACAATTGGTTCGGCGGCGGCAAGAAGCCGTTGCCTGGCGAGCGCCATGCGGTATTTCCCGAGGGCGTTCCCGGTGTAGCGCAGGGCGTTCCCCCTGAAATGGTGAAGGGCAACCAGCAGCAGTTTGAAGAACAGGCGGCGGCGGTGGAACCTGCTCCGGGTCCTCGCCCCACAAAGGCGGCGGCAACGCAACCGGCGAAGCCTAAACCCAAGGCAAAGAAACCGAGCACGGCGCAGGCGCAGCCCGCGGCTGCCGCGCCCACTCAGTCCAGCCGATCGGCTGCTTCACCATGGCCAGGACAGTCCTCTACGAATGTGTCGCCTTGGCCGGACGCGCCGAGACCAAACACTTTTTCCCGCTGATAGGTTCAGTACGGTACTTTGGCGCGCATTCTTTCCCGCGCTGCCGGATCGCGTCATGACTTTCACCATTGCCATTGTCGGCCGGCCCAACGTGGGCAAATCCACGCTGTTCAATCGGCTTGTCGGCCGCCGCGTGGCTCTGGTCGACGATCGACCTGGCGTGACGCGTGATCGACGCGAAGGCAGTGCGCGGCTCGGCGATATCGAATTCACCGTCATCGATACCGCCGGTCTTGAGGACGCGGCGGCGGAAAGCTTGTCGGGCCGGATGCGGACTCAGACCGAAGCGGCCATTGCCGACGCGGACGCGATCTTTTTCATGATCGATGCCCGGATCGGACCGCTGCCGGAAGATCACGGCTTCGCCGATCTCGTGCGCCGGTGGGGCAAGCCGGCGATGGTGATTGCCAACAAGAGCGAAGGCAAAGCAGGGGAGGCGGGCGCGCTCGAAGCCTACGCGCTCGGCCTAGGCGAGCCGATCGCCATCTCGGCGGAACATGGAGAAGGTCTTGCCGATCTCTATGAGGCGTTGCGCGCCGCGCTGCCGCAGGAAACCGCTGCTCCTGCCGAGGACGAGGAATCAATCGCCGAGGACGGCGCGCCGCGAGTCATTCGCGTGGCCGTGGTCGGACGTCCCAACGTCGGCAAATCGACGCTGATCAACCGGCTGCTCGGCGAGGAGCGGCTTCTGACCGGTCCCGAGGCGGGGATCACGCGTGATGCCATCGCGGTGCCGCTGCAATGGCATGGCCAACATTTCCGCGTTTACGACACTGCCGGGATGCGGCGGCGTTCCAAGGTGCAGGAGAAGCTGGAAAAGCTATCGGTCGCCGACGCGCTCGACGCCATTCGCTTTGCCGAAGTGGTCGTGGTGTTGATGGATTCCGAGCGGCCCTTCGAGGACCAGGATATGCGCATTGCCGATCTCGTCGAGCGCGAGGGCCGCGCCTTGGTCATGGGCATGAGCAAGACGGATTTGATTGCAAAACAGGGCGGCGGGATTTCCAAGCTTCGCGAGGAAATGGATCACAGGCTCCCGCAGGTAAAAGGCGTGCCTATTGTCCCTGTCTCGGGTTTGACGGGGGAGGGCCTCGATCGCTTGATGCGGGCGATCGCTGAAAGCCACGCCGTCTGGAACCGGCGCGTGCCGACGAGTGCACTCAATCGCTGGCTGGGAGAGGCGCTGGCGGAACACGCGCCGCCGGCGGTGTCGGGTCGCCGGCTGAAGCTCAACTACATCACCCAGCCTAAGGCGCGGCCGCCTAGCTTCATCCTGTCCTGCACCCGCGCCGACGCCGTCCCCGACGCTTACAAGCGCTATCTGGTCAATGGACTGCGTGAGGCCTTCGATCTGCCGGGGACGCCGATCCGGCTGATGCTGCGGGAAAAGGAAAATCCCTTCAAAGGCCGCAAGCGAAATTGATCGTTCACCCCGTCAATTGCCGGACTTCGTTGAGCACAAAATTGCCGACGCGTTTGCCGCGGTTGCGCAGGAACCGCAGCAGGCCAGAGTCGACGAAATAGGTCAGCAAAATGCTGTCCCGGGTCTCGACCTCGGGTCCGACCGGATCGGCGGAGTGCCAGGTGTCGGTACCGACGGCGAAGGCATAGCCGCTGTTGCGGGCGAATTTCATCTGCGTCGCTTTTTCCAGGCTGCGATCCGGGAGCACGCTGTGGAAGATGGTGCCGATATGGGTCGCTTCATTATCGTGCGGCAAATAGAATTGTACCGTGATCCCCTTCCAGCGCGTGTCGGTGTGCGGGTCGATCTTATAGCCCGGGATGTCGCGGGTCAGAATCGGAATGGGGTAGAAGCCGGTCTCGGCGAAGTCTGGCCCGAAGCGCCGCTTCAGCGGTTCGGCCAGGCGACGCATGAAGGCGGCCTGTAACTCGCTCGAGCACAGCGCGCGTCCGACAAGATCCCAGAGCCGTCGCTTCTCCGAGGGCAGATTGCGGATGTACTCGGGGAAGAGGTCTATTTTCACGCGCGTCGGCGTGCCGTCGTCTCGCACGTTTGTAGCGCGGCCCGACATCGGCCGGTAATCGGCGACGACGGGCATCGCCTCCAGCATGCGCGCGTATACGTCTTCGGGAAACACCCGTTCGAATTCGAGGTGATAAAAGGGACTCTCGCGAGCCGGCGTTGCTTCGACCGAGCCCACAACAAAATCGATCAACCCTTTGAGTTCTGGACGTTTCATCGGTTCAGAATGGCCTCCGCCGCACCGCATGTGACTCCCTTGCGCGAACTGAAGCACGTCCTTTAGCGATTTTTCAAGACCGAGAATCTCGCTGGCGTCATGCGGAGGGAGCGGCCCCGTTAAAGTGACTTTAATAGCCGCCACCGCATGCTCTCACCATGGTCACCCGCAAACGACTCCGGTCCATTCTCACCGCGCTCGGGCTCTATGCTGCGGCAGCCCTCTTCATCGGATATTTCGCCGTCAATGCCTTTTCCGGTAATCTTGGCCTGCGCGCCAAACAGGAACTCGACCTCCAGATCGTCGAGCTTAGCGGCGAGTTGGACCGCGCCAAGCTGGAACGCACGCAATGGGACCGCCGTGTTTCACTGCTGCGGTCCGACCGTCTCGACCCCGACATGTTGAACGAACGGGCGCGGGCCGAGTTGAACTACGTCGATCCCCACGAAGTTACGCTGTTGTTGAAGCAGCGATAGGCGTCTGCCGGCCGCCAGGCCTGCGTCCCCGACGCCCTTTCATGCGCTTCCGCCTTAGGAGAAATTGGGCTATGGGATGCCATCGCCGCCGCCATTCCATGACATCGCCCCAGGACAGCCATGGCCGTTTCCAGTACTAAGCCCGCGGCGCAGCCCGCCTCCTCCCGAGCCCCTTCGGAGGACAGACCCGCCGATGCCGCGGCGGCGCCCGATTTCAACAAGGATCAGGAGCTTTTTGCCCTTCGGGAGATGCTCCGCATCCGGCGCTTCGAGGAAAAGGCCGGGCAGATGTACGGCATGGGGCTGATCGGCGGCTTCTGCCACCTCTATATCGGCCAGGAAGCAGTCGTGGTGGGCATGCAGTTGGCGCTCAAGCCAGGCGATCAGGTCATCACCAGCTACCGCGATCATGGTCACATGTTGGCCTGCGGCATGGACCCGAAAGGCGTCATGGCGGAGCTGACCGGCCGACAGCATGGCTATTCCCGCGGCAAGGGCGGCTCCATGCACATGTTCTCAGTGGAAAAAGGCTTTTACGGCGGCCATGGCATCGTCGGCGCTTCCGTTCCCATCGGCACTGGTCTGGCCTTCGCCAACCGCTACCGGGAGAACGACAACGTCTGCCTGACCTATTTCGGCGACGGCGCCGCGAACCAGGGACAGGTCTACGAAAGCTTCAACATGGCGGAGCTGTGGAAGCTGCCCGTCGTCTATGTCATCGAAAACAACCGCTATGCCATGGGCACCGCCATCACCCGCTCATCGGCAACGACCAATCTCGCCAAGCGCGGCCTTTCCTTCGGCGTCCCGGGCGAGCAGGTGGACGGCATGGACGTCCGCGCGGTGAAGGCAGCCGGTGAGAAGGCGGTCAAATGGTGCCGCGACGGCAAAGGCCCCTATATTCTGGAAATGCTCACCTACCGCTATCGCGGCCATTCCATGTCCGATCCGGCAAAATACCGCACGCGCGAGGAGGTGGAGAAGGTCCGCACCGAGCATGATCCGATCGAACAGGTGCGCCACCGCCTGCTAGAGAAGAAATGGGCCAGTGAGGACGAACTGAAGAAGATCGATGCTCAGGTGCGCGCCATCGTCAACGAGGCCGCTGAATTTGCAACCCATGATCCGGAACCCGACCCATCCGAGCTCTACACCAACGTCTTGCGCTGACTCTTCGCGCGACACGACCACTGATTAAACGCACACCCGTCGAACGACCCGCCTTTCGTCCATAGAGTTCAAAACGCCCATGCCGATCCAAGTGCTGATGCCCGCGCTTTCGCCCACCATGGAGAAGGGCAACCTCGCCAAATGGCTGAAGAAGGAAGGTGAGACGATCAAGAGCGGCGATATCATCGCCGAGATCGAAACCGACAAGGCGACCATGGAGGTGGAGGCGACGGACGAGGGCACGCTCGGGAAGATTTTAGTGCCGGAAGGCACTCAGGATGTCGCCGTCAATACACCCATCGCCACCATCCTCGCCGAAGGCGAAGACGCCGCAGCGTCAAACGGAGCTCAGGCTTCCCGGGTAGCACAGCGACAGAAGGGCGCGGAATCTGCGCCACCGGCCGCGCCGGACGCCCCCGCTGCAAAAGCCGCGCGCGCACCAGCCCCGCCGAAATCCGCTGTCGCCGCGCCGCCGCAGCCGAAGGCGCTTCCCGAGCCCGACGTACCCGAAGGCACCGAGATGGTGATCATGACGGTGCGCGAAGCCTTGCGCGACGCCATGGCCGAGGAAATGCGCCGCGACAAAGATGTCTTCGTCATGGGCGAGGAAGTCGCGGAATACCAAGGCGCCTATAAAGTTACTCAGGGCCTGTTGCAGGAATTCGGCGCCAAGCGCGTCATCGACACGCCGATCACCGAACATGGCTTCGCCGGACTTGGCATCGGAGCTGCCCTGGCGGGTCTCAAACCCATCGTTGAGTTCATGACCTGGAATTTCGCGATGCAGGCCATGGATCAGCTTATCAATTCCGCGGCCAAGACGCTGTACATGTCCGGAGGGCAGATGGGCGCGCAGATTGTCTTCCGCGGGCCCAATGGCGCCGCCGCCCGCGTCGCCGCCCAGCACAGCCAGGATTTCACCGCCTGGTATTCCCACATTCCCGGCCTGATCGTGATCTCGCCCTATACCGCCGCCGATGCCAAAGGTTTGCTGAAAGCCGCGATCCGAAATCTCAATCCAATCATCTTCCTGGAAAATGAGATTCTCTACGGTCAGTCCTTTCCGGTGCCGAAGCTTGACGATTACGTCGTTCCCATTGGCAAGGCCAAGGTTGTGCGCGCCGGCAGCGACGTCACTATCGTTTCCTGGTCAATGGGCATGACTTATGCGCTGAAAGCCGCCGAGGAATTGGCGAAAGAGAATATCTCCGCCGAAGTAATCGACCTGCGCACGCTGCGTCCGCTCGATACCGGCACGATTATAGAATCCGTGAAGAAGACCGGACGCGTCGTCACGGTCGAGGAGGGCTGGCAGCAAAACGGCATCGGCAGCGAAATCGCCGCGCGGGTCATGGAGCGCGCCTTCGATTACCTCGACGCCCCTGTGGCGCGGATCGCCGCCAAGGACGTGCCGATGCCTTATGCCGCCAATCTGGAAAAGCTGGCGCTGCCCTCGGTAAAGGAAGTCGTCGAGGCGGCGAAGGCCGTTTGTTACCGGTAACCGCGCGCCATGCCCACCAATATCCTGATGCCCGCGCTGTCGCCCACGATGGAAAAGGGGAACCTTGCCAAGTGGGTGAAGAAAGAGGGCGACAAGGTCGCGCCCGGCGACGTGCTGGCGGAAATCGAAACCGACAAGGCGACCATGGAAGTCGAGGCGGTCGACGAGGGCGTGCTGGCGAAGATCGTGGTGCCGGAAGGCACGCAAGACGTTCCCGTCAATCAGGTGATCGCGGTGCTCGCCACCGAGGGCGAGGATGTGAAGGCGGCGGGCGCGAGTGCGGGCCAGAAAGCAGCCCCATCTTTCGAGACGCGGCCTGCGGCCGCTCCTCAGGATGAGGGCAAGAAACAGCAACCCGCACCAAAATCTGCTCCTCATCCTGAGGAGGGCGCGACGGCGCCCGTCTCGAAGGACAAAGACCGTGGAACGAACCGCGTCTTCGCCTCTCCGCTGGCCAAGCGCCTGGCCAAAGAGACGAACGTCGATCTCGGCCGCGTGCAAGGCTCCGGTCCGCATGGCCGTGTCATCGCCCGCGATATCGAAACCGCGAAATCAGGCGGCGCGCTGAAAGCGCCCGCCCCACCCAGCGCCGCTCCGCTCGCGCAACCGCAATCCGACGACAAAATCCGCGCGCTGTTCGAGCCGGGCAGCTACGAAGTCATTCCGCACGATAACATCCGCAAGATCATTGCCCGCCGCCTGGTTGAGGCGAAGACCACCATTCCGCATTTCTATCTCACGGTGGATTGCGACATCGGCAAGCTCACCGCCGCGCGGGAGGAGATCAACGCCGCCGCGCCGAAGGACAAGGACGGCAAGCCGGCGTGGAAGCTGTCGGTCAATGACTTCGTCATCAAGGCCCTGGCGCTCGCACTCCAGCGCGTGCCGGACGCCAATGTCACCTGGACTGAAGGCGGCATGCTCAAGCACAAACACTCGGACGTCGGCGTCGCCGTCTCCATTCCCGGCGGCCTGATCACGCCAATCGTGCGCCAGGCGGAATTAAAATCGCTATCGGTTATTTCCAACGAGATGAAGGATCTCGCCGCGCGCGCGCGGACACGGCATTTGAAGCCGCAGGAATTCCAAGGCGGCACCACGGCGGTGTCCAATCTCGGCATGTACGGCATCCGCGAATTCGCCGCGGTCATCAACCCGCCACACGCCACCATCCTCGCGGTCGGCGCCGGTGAGGAGAGGGCGGTGGCGCGCAAGGGTAAGCTTGAACTCGCCACCATGATGACGGCGACGCTCTCGACCGATCATCGCGCGGTCGACGGCGTGCTTGGCGCGCAACTCATCGGCGCCTTCAGGGCGCTGATCGAGAATCCCGTAATGATGGTGGTCTAGGCTTGCGATGGAAGACCTCATCTCAGGCTATCGCCGTTTCCGCGCCGGCACCTGGTCGCGCGAGCAGGAACGTTTCGAGGAACTGAGCCGCGACGGCCAGCGTCCGCGCACGCTGGTGATCGCCTGCTCCGACAGCCGCACCGATCCGCAGATGGTTTTCAACGCCCGGCCGGGTGAGCTTTTCGTCGTTCGCAACGTCGCAAATCTGGTGCCCCCCTACGGCCCCGATCTGAACTATCACGGCACCAGCGCGGCGCTGGAATTTGGCGTACGCGAACTCAAGGTTGGGCAGATCGTGGTCATGGGTCATGCCATGTGCGGCGGAATCGACGCGCTGCTGCACGGCGGACCGGCAGCCGGCAACGACTTCGTCGGCAACTGGATGCATATCGCCGATCCGGCGCGTATCCGCGCGCTCGAGGCCCCGGCGGAGCAGCGCCAGGACGTTTGCGAGCATGAATCGGTGCGACTCTCGATTGACAACCTGATGACATTTCCCTGGATCAGTGAGCCCGTCGCGCAAGGTAAGCTGGCACTGCACGGCTGTTTCTTCGACATCCGCTCAGGTATTCTTGAAAGGCTTGGCGCCGATGGCGCCTTTCATCCGATCTCGGTCGCAGAGATGCGATAGCTGGTCAACCAAGCGCCCACGCCACCTTGGACATCGGGCTGGTCGCAATGATTGCGGTTACGCCGCCAGCTTTCTCTTGCCGCCCCGGAATTTCCCAGTGGTGAGCAGTGGGTAAGGCGGTTCGGCGCCATCGTTGCCCGCGGCCATATAATCCGCCATAGCAGACACCTGAGCGACGGATGCGACCGTCATCGAAAGACATCCGTTTTTGTCCAGCTTGGCGACGATTGAGCCCGGATCCGGCGTCAGGCCCATGAAAGCTCTCACCGCATCGCTTGAAGATTCTGGCATTGTCACAAAGGCGCGCGCAATGTCGATGGCGCCGAGCTCGCGACTCCAATAATAGAGTTCAATGAGACGTTCGAGATTTTCGCCGCCTTTGATAAGGTTTATGAGCACCTTCCGAAGTTGACTTTGCTGAACACGGGCGGCCTTGAGTTTTCTCGGATTCGCATGCGTTTTCATCACGGCTTCTCCTGCCATCGATGTGCCGAACAAGGTGTTCCGCACCGTTCCCGGAGACCGCGCTGGTAGCGCCTT
>JAXDOS010000180.1:0-6098 GCA_034668785.1 Alphaproteobacteria bacterium | reverse complement strand
GGGAAAGCCGCGTTGACGACGCGGCCACGCAACAGATCGGTGGCCATGATCAGGGCCTTGTCGTCCTTGGCATCCTGCGGAAAATAGGATTGCGACCCGGTTTGCTCGTCGCCTTCGGCCTTCAGGTGGCCGCGCAGCGAAGCCTCGCCTTTGGTGTCATTGCGGGCCTTCAACTCCTCCGGCACGTCCTGCAGCACTTCGATATCAGGTGAAATGCCTTTTGCTTGGATCGAACGTCCAGACGGCGTGAAGTAGCGGGCAGTGGTCAGCCGCAGCGCTCCGTTGCCGGAACCGAGCGGGATGATGGTCTGCACCGAGCCCTTGCCGAATGAGCGCGTACCGACGATGGTCGCGCGCTTGTGGTCCTGCAACGCGCCCGCGACGATTTCCGACGCCGAGGCGGAGCCGCCGTTGATGAGCACGATGATCGGCTTGTTCTTGGCCAGATCGCCGGGCTTGGCATTGCGGCGTTGCGTTTCTTCGACATTGCGTCCGCGCGTCGAGACGATCTCGCCCTTGTCGAGGAACGCGTCAGAAACCGAAATCGCCTCTTCCAGCAAGCCGCCCGGATTGTTGCGCATGTCGATGATGTAGCCTTTGAGCTTCTCGTTCGGGACCTTGGTCCCGATGTCGGTGAGCGCTCTTTTGAGGCCTTCCGTGGTCTGCTCGTTGAACTGAGTGAGCCGGATGTAACCGACATCCTCACCCTCGATCCGCGAGCGCACCGCTTGGACGCGGACGATGTCACGCACGAGCGTGACTTCGATCGGCTTATCCATGCCCTTGCGCATGATCTTCAGGCGGATCTTGGTATTCGGCGCGCCGCGCATCTTGTCGACGGCTTGAGTAAGCGTGAGCCCCTGCACCTGGTCGTCATCGAGCTGGGTGATGATGTCGTTGGCGAGGATGCCGGCCTTGGCAGCGGGGGTATCGTCGATCGGCGACACCACCTTGATGAGACCGTCTTCCATCGTCACTTCGATGCCGAGCCCGCCGAACTCGCCGCGGGTCTGCACCTGCATGTCGCGGTAGCTCTTTCCATCCATATAGCTGGAGTGAGGATCGAGTCCGGCGAGCATGCCGTTGATCGCCGATTCGACAAGCTTGGCATCGTCCGGCTTCTCGACGTAATCGGCGCGCACCCGCTCGAACACGTCGCCGAACAAGTTGAGCTGCT
Organism: Alphaproteobacteria bacterium; assembly: GCA_034668785.1. Classification (GTDB taxonomy): domain Bacteria; phylum Pseudomonadota; class Alphaproteobacteria; order Rhizobiales; family Xanthobacteraceae; genus CANKHA01. The sequence goes on along the minus strand of JAXDOS010000180.1, from coordinate 4,921 downwards.
TATACGTATCCGCAACCGCGGCTCTGGCGCTCGAGCCGAGTAAAATCATGCGCGGCTGGGTTGCAGCCAGGGTCAATGCCACGCCCGCCGCGGCACCGAGAAGAATGAGAGAAGTTTTGCGTATCATCCGCGAACCTTTTCGCCTTCGTTTGTCGCCCACCATGGGCTGGGATCAATCGGAGTTCCGTCCTTACGGAACTCTACGTACAGAACCGGCTGGCTGGAGCCAGTCGCGGCGGTAATCTGCGGTCCGGCGCCCATGGCCGCCACGGGCTCTCCGGTTAGCACGAATTGGCCCGGGTCGACGGAAATCCGTTCCATCCCCATCAGCAACACATGATACCCGCCCCCGGCATCCAGTATCAAGAGTTGTCCGTAAGAACGGAAGGAACCGGCATAAACCACCCAGCCGTCGCAGGGAGCAGTGACCTGCGCGCCGGCCCGGGTGGCGACGGATAATCCTTTTTCTATGCCGCCTCGGCCGTCGGAAGCGCCGAAATCGCGGATTTTAACCCCGTTTACAGGTAGTGGCAGCACGCCTCGGGTGGCGGCGAAGGCTATTGCCGGCCCCAGCCGTCCCGGGTCATGAAGATTGGCCAATGCCGGGCGCCCCTCCAGGGCCGCGCGGGCCGTAGCACGAGCCGAGCGGGTCGCGCTGTCGAGACCCTGTTCCAGCTTGACGATCAGGTCCTTGAGATTGTCGACCTCGCGGGCCAACGTGGCCGCGCGCTGGCGTTCGGCATCGAGTTCTTTCTCTACGACCGCTTGTTTTTTCTGCCGTTCGTCCACGAGAAGCGCCAGCCGTTGCCGGTCCTCGAACTGGGCGGCAAGGTCGCGCGAGAGTTCTTCGCGCTCGGTAGCGATATCCTTGCGCACGCGCACGAGTTCGGCCAGATCGGTGGCAAGGCTCTCGGCTTCCTGCCGCATCTCGGGAAGCACCGCGCCGAGCATGATCGCGGTCCGCACCGACTGCAAAGCATCTTCAGGCCTGACCATGATGGCGGGAAGCGGCCGCCGGCCGATCCGCTGCAACGCCGCCAAGACTTCGGCGATAATGGCGCGGCGGCCCTCCAGCGACTTGCGTATCGCAGCCTCGTTCTCATCCAACGGCTTCAGCCGCGCCTCCGTCGCGGTGACGCGGCCTTCAACGGCCTGGACGCGTGAGGCGGTATCGATGAGCTGCTGGTTCAGCTTGCGCCGGTCTTCGCCGATGGCGTCAATTTCTTCCCGCAGCTTGCCTTGAATCTCCGCGGCTTTTTTCCGCTCGGCCTGAATGGCTTCGAGTTCCTGATCGCGCTGCTTCAGCGCATCGACATCGACGGTGCCGCGCAAGGCCGGGCGGTCGGCCTGGGCGAGTAAATAGGGGCGCAGATGCCGCGCCGGCGAGCCGGCAAATGCGCTGGCAGCCAGCCCGAGAGGCAAAGCAAATCCCATCGCCGCAGCAAGCGCCCGGCGGGGATCGACACCATTATTCCGTGTAAGGATCATCCGGGCTCGGTATGCACTCGGCTGGCAATGGCGACAATAGCCATGCTGATTTGTACGGGAATAAGACCGAAGTCGGTACACGGCGTCACGAAATAGTGACGAGGCTGCGGCAGCGGGTTTAGGCGCGATGGTAGGGATGTCCGGCGAGCAAGGTCACGGCGCGATAGAGCTGTTCCAGCAGCATGATGCGTACCAGTTGATGCGGCCAGGTGGCGCGGCCGAAGGCGAGGCGTAACTCGGCTTTGTCGCGCAAGCCCGCGGTCACGCCGTCGGCGCCGCCGATCAGGAAAGCCGCTGCCGGTCGTCCTTGATCCCGCCAGCGGCCGATAAAGGCACTAAAGGCAACGCTATCGAGGCTGTCACCGCGTTCGTCCAGAACGACGGTGGCGGCGCCGTCGGGGATCACATTCGCCAAGGCGATCGATTCCTCGATCACGCGCTTGTCCACTTCCTGCGCGCGGCTCTCCCGGATTTCAATAATCTCAAGGCCGCGAAGTCCGATGCCGCGTCCCGCATCCGCCGCGCGTTTGCGGTAGCGCTCGGCAAGATCGCGTTCGGGGCCCTGCTTGAGCCGGCCCACGGCGGCGACGGCGATACGCATGGCTATCGCCTGCGGCCGGCTGCGTCAGCTCGCCCGCTGTCCGTCCGGCCGCGCGCCCGTCCACATCTTTTCGAGATTATAGAAGGCGCGCACTTCCGGCCGGAAGACGTGGACGATGACGTCACCCGCGTCGATCAGCACCCAGTCGCAATTGGGCATGCCCTCGACGCGGACACCGCGTACGCGGCTTTCGGTGAGATCTTTAACGACATTATCCGCGACGGCGCCGACATGGCGGTTTGACCTGCCGGAGGTCACGACCATGTAATCGCCGATCGAAGTTTTGCCGTGCAGGTCGATGGTGACGGTTTCCTCGGCCTTCATGTCTTCCAGCGAGGCGAGGATGATGCGCAACGTCTCGTCGGCGTCAGGACGCGCCTTCAAGACGGGTTCGGGTGCACGACGCGTGCGAGCCCGAGAAATTGCAGGGGTGGACAGTGGTCCTTTTCCTTTCACTGCGGTTGCCCGGATTCGTGCCGGGACAAGGCTAAGATACGCGTAGCTTAAGCACTTTCAACCGTCGTCTGTGCATTTTTTCGCCGCAGCGCCGTCGATGACAGCGGCGATTTCAGGCCGTGAAGATAGACCCAGGCCGGCGGTTTGCGCAGCGGCAGGGATTTTGCCGCCGATTCAGGCACGCGCCACCGCGCCAGAGCCTGGCCGGCGACGCCGGCGGTGGCATAGAGGCTCGGACCAAGGCGGTCGACCACGGCAATCGGAACCAGGTTCGCGATCTCTCGCCATTTCTGCCATCGATGGAAGCTCCGCAGATTATCGGCGCCCATGATCCAGACGAAGTGCACGCCTGGGCAACGAGTGCGCACAAAGGAAATGGTGTCGAACGTGTAACGGGTTCCAATCACGGCCTCGAAACCGGTGACGTCGATGCGGGGATGATGCGCGAAGGCCTGAATTGCCAGGATGCGCTGATCAACGGGGGTTAATCCGCGGGTGTCCTTGAGCGGATTGGCGGGCGTCACCAGCCACCACACGCGGTCGAGGGCGAGCCGTTTCATCGCCAGCAGGCACGCGCCGAAATGGGCGCGGTGCGGCGGGTCGAAGGTGCCGCCGAACAGGCCGATCCGCAGCCCACGCGAGTGCGGCGGAAGCACGAGGCGGGGAACGGTTCCCTCCCCCCTTGTGGGGGAGGGTCGGGGAGGGGGTTTTTTGTTTGCCATCGATTTTGTTGAAGACCCCACCCGGCGCTTCGCGCCGACCTCCCCACAAGGGGGAGGTGAAGAAAAAATCACGGCCGCGTCTGCCCCGATCCGCGCACACGGTATTTGAAGGTCGTGAGTTGCTCGACACCGACGGGGCCGCGAGCATGGAACCGGCCGGTGGCGATCCCGATCTCGGCGCCGAAGCCAAATTCGCCGCCATCGGCGAACTGGGTCGAAGCATTATGCAGCACGATGGCTGAATCGACTTCGTTTAGGAATTTCTCGGCAGCCACTTTGTCCTCGGTCACGATAGCGTCGGTGTGGTGCGAGCCATAACGCTCGATATGCGCGATCGCCGCGTCCACGCCATCGACCACTTTCGCCGCAATGACGGCGTCGAGATATTCGGTCGACCAATCATCCTCGCTCGCGGGCTTCACCCGCGCATCGGCGGCACGCATCGCTTCGTCGCCGCGCACCTCGCAACCGGCTTCGATCAGCATTGTCACCAGCGGCTTGAGATAGCCGGCAGCGGCGCGATCCACCAGCAAAGTCTCGGCGGCGCCGCAGACGCCGGTGCGGCGCATCTTGGCGTTGAGCACGATGGACTTTGCCATGTCGAGCGAGGCCGCCTTATCCACATAGACATGACAGACGCCTTCGAGATGGGCGAAGACCGGTACGCGCGCTTCCGCCTGCACGCGGGCGACGAGGCCCTTGCCGCCGCGCGGCACGATGACGTCGATCATGCCGTCGAGACCTTGCAGCATCATTCCCACCGCGGCGCGGTCGCGCGTCGGCACCAACTGGATCGCCGCCTCGGAAAGTCCGGCTTGGCGCAGCCCCTCGGCAAGCGCCGCGTGGATGGCGCGCGTCGAACGGAAACTTTCCGATCCACCGCGCAGGATCACGGAGTTGCCAGCCTTGAGGCAAAGCACAGCGGCATCCACCGTCACGTTCGGCCGGCTCTCGTAGATGACGCCGATGACGCCCAGCGGTACCCGCACCCGCTCGATGCGCATGCCGTTTGGCCGGGTCCAGGCCTCGGTCACGGTGCCGATCGGATCGGGGAGCCCGCGCACCACGTCGACCCCATCGGCCATGGCGGCGACCGCGGCAGCGTTAAGTCCGAGGCGGTCGAGGAAGGCGGCATTTGCCCCGCCGGATTTGGCCTCGGCGAGATCTTCCGCATTGGCCGCCAGGATCGCGGAAGCCTGCGCGCGCAAGGCCTTAGCCATGGCGGCGAGGCCGGTATCCTTGCGGGCGGAGGGAGCCAAGGCGAGCGCATGCGCGGCCGCCTTGGCTCGATGGCCAATGGCGCGCATGACTTCGGCGATGTCGCCGGAACCCTCAATCGTCTTCAGCGGTGCCGTCATAAAAGGTCCATCTCGGAAGGCTATTTTCCTATCACGTTCGATTTCTGTGGGCGAGGCCGCGCCGGCCGGAACCGGACGGCGGATCGCGCATTGGTTATCGGTTTTCCTGACTTGCGATGGAGGGTGCCATGCGGGCAGATCGTCTCCCGAAACGTTTTCCGGCCGGCACTAAGTACGTGGTCGAAGGCAAAAGCGCCGGCGAAGGCCAGGTCCATATCTTCTCGCGCTACCTCGTCTTTCCGGACGGGACTTGCCTCGATCTGCCCCCGGATTCGCAAGAATTATCATCGCCTCCC
>JAXDOS010000179.1:0-19143 GCA_034668785.1 Alphaproteobacteria bacterium | reverse complement strand
GCCGAGCACGTCATTCTCATTGCCGGCGGCATCGGCATCACGCCGATCTTCTGCATGGTGCAGGAGTTGGTGACGCAGCAACGCTCCTGGAAACTCCACTATTCCAGCCGTTCCCGGGCCGACATGGCTTTTCTCGATGCCTTGGCGAAGCATGAGCCGGTCTATCTGCATTTCGACGACGAGGCCGACGGCAAGTTTCTCGACATTGCCAAGATCGTCGCCGAGGCGCCGAAGAACTCGCACCTCTATTGCTGCGGGCCGATGCCGATGCTCAAGGCTTTTGAAGCCGCGACCGCGGACTGGCCGCGGGCGCAAATCCACGTCGAATATTTCGCGCCGAAGCAGGAGCCGGCAAAGGCCGGCGGCTTTGTCGTCGAACTCGCCAAGTCAAAGCAGGAATTCGTCATCGCGCCCGGCAAGACCATCCTCGAAGTTTTGCTCGATGCCGGAATCTATGTGGATCATTCCTGCGAGTTGGGCATCTGCGGGCTATGCGAGACGCCGCTGCTGTCGGGCATTCCCGAGCATCGCGACGCCTTTTTGAGCGAGGACCAGAAGGCGGCGAATAATACGGTAATGATCTGCTGCGCCGGGTCCAAGTCCGACCGGCTGGTGCTGGATCTTTGATGCGTGTGTCCCGGGCGCAGCGCAGCACGAAGTGGTGCGCTGCGGAACCGGGACCTTCCCACGCATTGCATTCGTAACGGCTCCGGATCAGCGGCGCACCGCTTCGCCTTGCTCCGCGCTGCACCGCATCCGGGGCACAAAATTACTCACGAAAACAGCAATGACTTGATCACCATCGGCACGACGCCCGGAGGCGTGATCATCGCGCCGACATCCACATAATCGAAGTCATGCAGCTGCACGCCGTCGATCGAGACCACGTGCCCCGGCAGCTTCAATTCGTTTTCCAAGAGATGCCCGAAGGTGCGGCCGACGTCGCCGTCGATCATGAGAAAGAGCGTGTCGGCCGGCTTCCGGTTCGCCGTGACCGCCGCCATGATGCCCATCGCCGTCGCGCGGATGCGTGAATATTCCGGATCGCCCGACCAACTAAAGGCAATCGCCATGCGCGAAGCCGGTTCGAGATCGGCCTGTTTGAGCTTGGCGCCGATCTCCTTGGTGATCGCCGGTGTATCGACGTCGCCGGAAAAATCGATGTCGACATGGACGACCGGCACGTTGTGCACCGGCAGGATTTCCGCTTCCGGCAGATAGATCGTCTTGCCGCTGACCTGCACGGTGAATTGCGACGCGCCGATCACGGTGGCGCGGATGCGCTGGCCGGGATCGACGACCGTGATGGAACTGCGCTTGCCGAGTTGAACGGCGATTTCCCTCGCCAGCGGTTTGGCGATGTCGCCGTGGTCCTTTTCCTCGTGGCTGAACATATATTCCGCTACGCCGCCGGAGAAAGTCAGCAGCGCCGGCGCGACGCCGCGCGTGAGCGGCTCGGTCAGTTGCAGCGCCTTGCCGAGTGTATCCGGAGGCTCGCTGAGGATTTGATCGACCGCCACCTTCGCCAGGCGCGTTGCGATCGCGTTCCTCACTTTGGGATCGGCGAGCGTTCGGGAATCCGTGGCGACGCGCAATTCCTTGGCGACGAGCTTCGCGGAATCGTCGACGCGGTTCCAGACGCCGCCCGCGTCCGTTGCCAGCAGACGGCCGCCGACCGCAAAGGCGGCGACGCCGAGAATCTTGCCCTTATCGATCAAGGCGAGCTTGGTGGTGCCGCCGCCGATATCGACATGCAGCACGCAAACGCCCCTTTGCTTCGACAGCGCGACTGCCCCGGAGCCGTGCGCCGCGAGCGTGGATTCCAGCTTGTGACCGGCGGTGGCGCAGACAAATTTCCCCGCCTCATGCGCGAAGAGTTCGTCGATGGCGCGGGCGTTGGTTTTCTTGATCGCCTCGCCGGTGAGGATCACCGCGCCGCTGTCGATGTCGCCGCGGCTGAAGCCGGCATCCTCGTAGGCGTGATGAATGAAGTGACCGAGCGCGTGAGCGTCGATCGTGCCGTCGGGGAGGAACGGCGTCAGCAGGATCGGCGAACGCCAGACGATCTCGCGGCCGACCACCAGGAAACGGCTGGAAAGCCCGAGCGTCTGCCGCTGCAGCGTAACCTTGGCGAATAAAAGATGCGACGTGGAACTGCCGATATCGATGCCGATGGTGCGCAGCTCGATATTGTCCTGGCTCCAGATAAACCGCGCCAGCGCCTCTTTCTGTTCCTCGCTTGCGTGTTCGTGGTCAAGCTCGAGTTCGTGCATGGAGATTCCGTGCTGAGTGCGGCGGGCGCGGGTGGGTCCGCGCCTTCAATCATGGAATAGGCGCGAACTCAAGGCGTCCGGTGTCGCCATAGGCGGTGCGGCGGCTGCGGAATATCGGATAGCGGCTGCTGCCCAGTTGCAGATCGACAAAACGGGCGGGCGTACCGCCAGCGTTGAAATGCTGGTGGAAGGCCATACCCTGCGGCGCATGGACAATGCCGTGACGCCAATCGGTGCGCGTGAACTCTGCCGCGCCTTCCTGCCAGGTAAGCGTGAAGCCCTCGCCCGATACGCCGAACAGATGCGAACCCTGCATCTGCCGCGAAGCCTCACCGTGCGTGCCGGGCGGGAGTTCGACCACATCGACACCAATCGAACCGTTGGCCAATGTTGGCGATAACGAACTCACGCCCCCAGTCCTATCTTCAAGCGCGAGCGCATCCGCTTGCAGAAGCATTTCGCCGTCGCGTTCGGGGAAAGTGTTGGGCGTGTCGAAAATAAAATTCTGGTTGCGGTAAAGGTTGAGCAGGTAGCGCAGGTCGTTGACCGCGGCGAAGCGCGCCGGAGTCGCCGAGGTATTGCGATGCCGGTAGCGCGCATTCATCGGCACCGCGAAAATACTTTTCTCGCGCCATTCAATGGTCCGCTGTTGCCCACCCGCAAGCTCGACCTCGGTCGTGCCACTGCCCGCCAGCACATAGCAGACTTCTTCATAGAGATGTTTTTGCGGTGCCGATGCGGCGCCCGGCGGCAGTTCGATCAAAAACACCGTCATGAAGTCGCAGCGGCCGTCGAGATGACAGAAGGCGCCGTTGACGCCAAAGCGCGCCCACGGCTTCGGCTCCACCGCGAGCAGATCGACCGCAGGCCCGGTGAAGATGGGAATGCCCTCGCCTTTCGCCCAGTCCTCGTAAGGATCGACCAGGAATTTTCCCGGCGGCGCCGGTTGGTTCAACTCGGTCATGGCGCCGCTTTTTTCAGGAAGCGGGACTCGTCGATGAACTTGCCCATGCCGGAGGTCACGCCGCTCTTGGCGATCTCGTCGAGCCACATCCGGTGAATGCGCGGGTCCTGATCCTCATATTCGACCTGGGCGCCGCCCTGCTTGACGTCCTTGTCGACGCCGACATCCCAAATCTCGCGCTTCATCTTCAACAGCGGATAGCGCACGGTGCCGATCTGCAGCGCCAAATAACGCGAGGGGTGATTGGCGATATTGAAATGCTGGTGGAACATGGAATCCGGCGGGCAATAGACGACGCCATGCTCCCAATCGACTTTGACGAAATCCGCATCGTCCTCGTGCCAGAGCAGCGAGTAGCCCTTCCCCGTCACGGCGAAGACGCAGACGCCGTCGAAATGCCGGTGGCCTTTCTTATAGGTGCCGACCGGCATCTCCGAGGAATGCGCGCCGATGGTGTTGTCAGCCAGCATAAAGCGCAGCATCGAGCCGCCGGCGCCGCGCGCCGCCCAGGCTTTCAACTCGAAGGCGGAAAGATCGGCGACGAAATTGGTTTCCCATTGATGCCGCCCCGGCCGGATGCCGATGAATTCGCCCTCACCGGCGAAATAATCCTGGCCGCCGGTGCGTTCGGGAAATTGCACCGGGCAACCGAAGATGAATTCTTCGTTGCGGAACCGGTTCATGGTGAAAACCATGTTGTTGGCGGAAGCAAACCGCGCCGGCTCGAGACCCGAACCGTTGAAATGCTGATAGGAAGCATTGAGCGGAATCGAGAACAGGCTGCGCGGTCCCCATTCAAAGCTATGGCGGCGGCCATCCTCGGTGGTGACCACCGTGGAGCCTTGGCCGGAGAGCACATAGATGACTTCCTCATAGATGTGATGCAGCAGCGACGACTTGCCGCCCGGCGGCAGTTCGAAAGCAAAGATGGAGATGAAATCGTCGCGCCCTTTCAAATGACACAAGGCGCCGTTCATGCCGTAGCGATGCCAAGCCGCCACCGGCACCTTGCGGATGTCGATGCCGAAATCCTCGACGGTCGGCACGCCCTGCCGCTTCGCCCACTCCATGTAGGGATCGCGGAGAGTGTCCTGCTGCGCCGCTGGCATTCCGTTACTCGTCGGTGACATCGATCCAGACGCCGCCGGGGTCCGCCATCTGGAATTTTCCGCCGGCTTGGGCCGCCAGGAAAGCTTTGCGCGCATCGGACTCCTTGCTGCCGCCGAGGCGCATGGGCGCGACATAGGGATTCATCCCCGACGTCACCTCCACATGTTTTTTGAACTCGTCGATGTTCTCCACCTTGAAGCCGATGTGATCGGGGCCGGGACGCTTGATGCCCATGTTTTCGAACAGCGGAATCGACCAGGGCAGGATCGAGAGCGTCACGCGGCCGTCGGTCATATGATAGCCGGGCGCGGAGTTCTTTTTATTCGCCGGCTTCAGCTCGAACACCTGCATGTAGAAGTGGGCGACCTTTTCCGCGTTCATGGTGCGGATGGCGAATTTGTTCAGGTAGCGGTCCTGGCTCCTGCCCTCCGCCGCCTGCTCCGCATAGACGCCGACGAGCTTGTCGCCTTCGTCCTTTTGCGCCAGGTCGAAGACGTTGCCGTCGGGATCGTGGCCGCTGTAATTGGCGAAAGGCCGCGTCGACGGCCGCTTGACGATGTTGGCATCGGGAAATTTGCTGCGCATGCGTTCCAGCGCCAGATCGATGCTGTCCACCACCATCCCGAAATGATCGAGCCCACCGATATAGCCGTCGCGCTGCGGATTAATGTTCAAGCCGACATAACCGTCGCCTACGGTCACCGCGTTCAACGGGCGGCTGGTCTTGCCCGAGCGCTTCAGTCCGAAATAGGCCTCGTAGAAATTGGCCAGCATCGGATAGATCGGGCTGATCATGGCCATATGGTTGATCTTCGCGAACATCGATGCGCCTCCTCGATCCTTAAGCTCGTGGCTGCCGGGTTAAAAGGGGAGCATCGCATCGCCGGCGCATTCTTGCAAACGCCGGCGGGCCATTGTCATATGGGCAGAGCGTTTTTGCGGAGCAACTTATGCGCGTTGTCCGATTTTCCTCGAATGTTCTCGCGATTGCGCTGCTGGCGTCTCTGTGCGCCGCCGTCGGCCCGACGCCCGCCGCGGCGCAAGCGGATTTTTACAAAGGCAAGAATATCGACCTGATCGTCAGCACCGGCGTCGGCGGCGGTCTCGACGCCAATGCCCGGGTGGTGGCGCGGCATCTCGGCAACCACATTCCCGGCAATCCGACGGTGGTGCCGAAGAATATGCCGGGCGCCGGTCACATCAAGGCGGCGAATTACATTTTCAATGTCGCGCCGAAAGACGGCAGCGTCATCGCCACCTTCATCCCCGTCTTCGTGCTGGCGCAGGTGCTCGACCGCGGCGCCGCTCAATTCGATCCGGCGAAATTCAATTGGCTCGCATCGACATCGTCGAATAATTCCACCGTCTGGGTGTGGCACGCCGCCGGCGTCAACTCGATCGAGGACGCCACCAAGAAACAGGTGCTGATGGGCGGCACCGCGCCGGGGTCCTACACGATCATCTATCCGACCATCATGAACAGCCTCGCCGGCACCAAGTTCAAGATCATCAGCGGCTATGAAAGCGCCGCCGCCGTCGGCCTCGCCATCGAACGCGGCGAGGTCCAGGGCCGTGCCGGCAATAACTTCAACAGCCTCAAAGCCGAGAACGGCGAGTGGTTCAGGACCGGCAAGATCAAGCTGCTGGCGCAGGTCGGCCTCGAACGCGATCCCGAATTCCCGGACTTGCCGCTGATGTCCGACTTCGCCAAGAACGATGCCGACCGGCAGATCCTCAAGCTGTTCTCAACCGACGTTGTCATTGGCCGGCCTTTCGTCACCTCGCCGGGCGTGCCGCCGGAGCGCGTGGCACTGCTGCGCAAGGCTTTCGACGAGATGATGCAGGACCCTGCCTTCCTGAAAGACGCGGCAACCGCGGGACTCGACGTGACGGCGGTGGACGGCGCGAAAATTCAGAAGATCGTGCAGGACCTGGTCAACACACCCGCGGCCGTCATTGCCAAGGCGAAGCTGGCTATGGAGCCGAAGGACGTGGTGGAACTGCCCGCGGCGAAGTGAGCCGATGGTCTAAAACACCGTCACCGCAGCAGCACCTTGGGAGCGGCTTCGACATTGAGCGAGGCAAACACGACGACGCCGAACCACAAGATGAGAGAAATCACGCCGGCGAGCTTCACCAGTGGCAATCGCTGCTGAATGTCGAGCATCGGCGCATAAGGCGTGCGGTGAAACACCACCGCATTGGCAAGGCCCAGGAACATCAAGATCAATTTCGGCGCAAAGTAGGCGTGGCTGCCGACATGCACCGGGTCATATAAGAACAACATGACACCGGTGACGAAGGTCACGCCGAAGGTTGCGTAAAGCCACGGCCGTATCTCTTCCGTGAAGAGATTTAATTGCCCCGTCGTTTTGATGCCCAGCAAGCGGAAGTCGAACAGCGCGATGCCGCCGAAGAACAGCCCCATGGAAAGCACGTGGGTCAGCCGCACGACGTAGTGCCAGGGCTGCAAGGCGAAATGAAACGTCCTGTTGTCGAGCGCGATCAGCACGTCGGATGGAATCCGCAGCGTATCGAACACATTCGGATCGGCCATGCCCGGTTACTTTTGCGGGTATTTGAAATCGAAGGATTGGTTGAACGGCGCCCACCACTTCGGCACGCCGGTTTCCTCGTCTACGTGGCGGAAGAATCCATTTTTCTCCGGCGGGTCGAAATGATAGGTGACCTTGTAGTCGCCCGGGCCGTTCATTTTCACGTTGTCGGCGTAGTGCGAGCCGTCTTTCGCCTGCATCGGTTTCAACGTGCCGCTGGCCTTCCAGTTGGTGCCTTTTTTTTCCAGCGCGTATTGAATGGTCAAATAGGCGACCCAGGCGCCGTCCGGATAGCCATAGATATTGTCGGCGGTGGCATGGACATCGGCTTCGAGATGGATGACGTCGTTGCCGTGCACCATGCCGGGCATCATCGGCGCCATTTCCACGCCCACCAGATAATTCGCGACGATCTCCATGTCGTGCTGGTGCACCGGCCCGCCGACGAAATATTCGCGCGCCGACGCCGCGCTGGACACAACCAGTGCGGCACTCGCAAGAGCCGCTATTGCAATCTTCATCTTCATTCTCCGTATCTTATTCGACGACCAGAACGCCCTTGGCGCTGTCGGGGTTATATTCGCCGAAAAATTCATAACGGCCGGGCTTCAGCGCGCGCAGGCGCACTTTGATTTCGCTGTTCGGCGCGACGATCTTCTCGACCTTCAGCGCGGTGCTCTCGAATTCTTCCGGCGTCGGATCGTTGTTCGTGATTGTGATGACGATGGCGGTGCCGGCCGCGGCCTTAATTTCGTTCGGCTCGAATTTGTGGTCGCGCAGCGCGAGGCGAAGCTCAGTCACCTCTTCGGCATGAAGCGGAAGACCTCCTGCTCCCAGCAGGAGAGAGCAGACAGCAACCGGTCCGAACAGACGTGCGATACGCATGCTCTCTGCGTATCGATTCCACTTGGAACGAGTCAATGCAATCGGCACAAGATTGGGGCAATTCCAAACTGGCGCGCGTGTGCACCAACATTAGCGCGGTTCTAAACTGAAAAAGGTTTAAGTTAACCGGCCGCGCGCCCGAAGCGGATCAGGGAGAAATGACCAAGCGGCGGCATCGGCCGGCGTTCGATCACATGCACGGCGGGGTGCCGCTCAGCCCATCGCGCCAGCCGGCCGAAACGGAATTCCGGACTCCAGCCGAGCCGCCGCGCCAGCGGCGCAAAGCCTTGCTCGAAAGTGCGGCGAAATCCGGTTTCCGCGCCGATGTGATTGACCAGCACGATCTCCCCGCCGGGCCGCAGCACGCGCGCGAATTCGTCAAGCGTGGCTTCCGGATTCGGCACCGCGGTAATCACATATTGCGCCACCACCACGTCGAAGAATCCGTCGGGAAAGGCCAGATGCTCCGCGTCCATTACCGCGAGCGTCTCGACATTATCCAGCCGATGCTCGGCGACGCGGTGCAGCGCCTTGCGCAGCATCGGCTCGGAAATATCGATGCCGACGATGCGGTTGGTGCGCGCGTAAACCGGCAGCGAAATCCCGGTGCCGACACCGACCTCGAGAATGCGCCCGCCGACCTGTTGCGCCGCCTCGATCGCCGCCAGCCGTCCGCGCTCGAACACCGCGCCAAACACCAAATCGTAGACCGGCGCCCAGCGCGCATAAGCTTTGGCGATGGTATCCTTGTCGGGGTCGGCTCCCATGGTCGGCCCTTATGCGTCTTTGCCGATTTGGAAAGCCCGGCCCGTGGTCATCCGCCCGCCGCCACGGCAACAGGTCGGAAATCCTTCGCTGCAACGCTTGTTGCCGCAGTCGCGCTCTTGATGAAGCCGCCGCCGAGCACGCGCGCCTGACCGTCGGCGGCATCGTAGAAGACGCAAGCCTGGCCCGGAGACACGCCGTCTTCGCCATCGACCAATTCGATCTCGACACCGCCTGAGGAATGCCGCAACCACGCGGCCCGCGGCGCGCGGGTGGAACGAACCTTGACGAAAAGATCCAGGCGTTCGTCGGCCAGCACCTGATCGAGTGTGCCCTCGCCCAGCCAATTGACGTCGCGCAATTGCATGCGGCTGGTGCGCAGCGCCTCGCGCGGGCCGACCACAACGCGGCGGGTGATTGCATCGAGCCGCACCACGTAAAGCGGAGCGCCGGACGCGATGCCGAGGCCACGCCGCTGGCCGATGGTGAAATGGATGATCCCGGAATGCCCGCCCAGCACGCGCCCGTCGAGATCGACGATGTCGCCGGGCTCGGCGGCGCCGGGCCTCAGGCGCTCGATGACATCGGCATAATGGCCGGACGGCACGAAGCAGATGTCCTGGCTGTCATGCTTGTCGGCCACTGACAGATCGAAGCGGCGCGCCAGTTCGCGGGTTTCCGCCTTGGTCTTGTCGCCCAGGGGGAAGCGAAGGACATCGAGCTGCGCCGGCGTGGTGGCGAACAGGAAATAGCTCTGGTCGCGGTCCACGTCGCGGGCGCGGTAGAGCCCGCGTCCGCCGCTCGGCAGCGCGCGGGAGGCCACATAATGGCCGGTCGCCAGAACCTCGGCGCCGAGGTCGCGCGCCGTGGTCAGGAGGTCGCGAAACTTGATGGACTGGTTGCACTCGACGCAGGGCACCGGCGTTTCCCCGGCGACATAGCTTTCGGCGAAGCGGTCGATCACCGCTTCCTTGAAGCGGCTTTCATAGTCGAGCACGTAATGCGGGATGCCGATGCGCTCGGCCACTGCCCGCGCGTCATGGATGTCCTGGCCGGCGCAGCAGGCGCCTTTGCGGTGGGTGGCGGCGCCATGGTCGTAAAGCTGCAGGGTGACGCCGACGACGTCATAACCCTCCGCCGCCAGCAGGGCCGCCGTCACCGAGGAATCCACCCCGCCCGACATGGCGACGACCACCCGGGTGTCCTTCGGCCGCCCGTCGATATCGAGGCTATTGCGCATCGCTCTTACTATAGGGCGGCAAGGCATCGGCGCAATGCGGCGATTCATGACCCGGCTCAGACGCGGCGATTCATGACCGTGGGTCCAGGCATCGGCGTAACGCGGCGATTCATGACCGTGGGTCAGGTCTTGGCCCGGCAATTCTTGCCGCACCAGCCCCCACCCCTCCCCAAGAAGAGCCAAGGCCGCCCCTGGGCGGCAAATCAAGGCATTGATTCAACATGTTTTTTCCAAAACACACCGCAGTGGCCCGCCGATTGCAGTTCTGTTCGTGAATGGTATGTTTGGAGAGGTCCAGTGCCCAGCGTTTTTCCGGAAACCAGCACCGTCCGCATCCATCCTTCTGCGCAGCCAGCCCGTGGCCGGTCCTCCGCCAGGGCGGATGGCAGTCCTTTTTCCGATTTGCTGGATAGCGCAGCGCCTGCGCAGGACGCTCCCGCCCCGGATCGCTCCGACACTGCGGAGCCTTGTCGTGCCGATGCCGCGCCGCGTGAGGATAGTCCGGCGGCCGAGCCGCAACGAGCGGACCCTTCCGCGAAGCCTGCAAAAGCCAAACCGGGCAAAAACGCCGCAGATTGTAAGGATGCGAAGAAAACCACGGACAAACCGGAGGCATCGCCGGAAGATGCCGTCACGCCGGGTGAGCCCTCGACTACCGAGAAGCCCAAAATCGAGGGAACCGCCGCTTCAATAATCACCGCCGCAGCAGACGCCGTGGGGAATATCCTGAAGGATGCCGATCAATCTATTAGCACGGCCGCGCCCGATCCGTCGTTGCTTTTCCTAGATATCGTATCTTTGCCTGCGACAGCACTGGTTATTCCCCTAACTGCCGCCGCACCAGTGTCGCCTACGCCGTCCGCGCCAATCTTGCCGCCCGTCGTGGACGAGATCGGTGAGATCGCCGCAACCACAATGGACGAAACGAGTGTTGCAGCGCCCGGTATTGCAGCCGCCATCGACGTCCCAGCCACTCCGGTCATTTCGGCACCTGCGGTGCCGGACCCGGCTGTCCCTGCCGCTTTGGCGGCTTCGGTCCCTTCCGCCGCTCCAGCCGCGGCGGCCTCCTCGGTCAGCTCCCTCGGCTTAACTCTCGCGGCTCCTTCATCGGCCTCGGTTTCTTCAGCCCCGGCGGTCAATTCCGCCGGCCTGACCCCTTCTACCGTTCCGGATGCCCCGCCAGTCGCCGACGCGAAGACGGAAGTACCGCAAGCCGCGCAGGAGTCCGAGACCGCCCGTCCGGTAACGCCGTTCCAACAAGCCGCTGTCCAACCCAACGCCGATGAGACAGCCCCGGTCGTACAGCTCGCCGCAATCGCCAAGGCGCAAATATCGCAAAATCCCCAGCAGCCCGACGTCCCGCGCTCGGCAAGACTGATCGACCAACCGGGCAGCGATCCCAAGGGCGACTCCCCCGCCTCCCCCGAAATCTCCACCGGACGTTCGTCAACCGATCCGGTGACGACTAACGCCGGACAAGGACCAAATTCATCTGATAGCGGAGAAAGTGGCAAAGGCGTCAAGACCGCGACGCATGTTGCTGCCAGCGACGGCGCCGCAAACAGCCGCACGGCACACGCCGAGCCTCAGGCGGAATTGCAAGTCGCCAGCGGCGGTCCGGCCACCCTACAGTCGCAAGCCCCCGGCGACTCGTCGTCGAACCCGAGCGCGTCACCGACATCAGGCACAGTAGCAAGCGCAGCCGCGATAAACAGCCAGCAGCCGGTCCCGGCTGCCGCGCCGGTGGTCGTCGCTGTGCCACTCGCGGGTCTGGCGCTCGAAATCTCCGCTCGGGCGCAAACCGGAAAGAACCGCTTTGAAATACGTCTCGATCCACCAGAGCTTGGCCGCATCAATGTGCGGCTCGATGTCGATCGTGACGGCCACGTCACGTCGCATCTCATGGTGGATCGTGCCGACACGCTCGATCTCCTGCGCCGCGACGCGTCCAACCTGGAACGCGCTTTGCAGCAGGCCGGGCTAAAGACATCCGACAACAGCCTGCAGTTTTCGCTTCGCGATCAAGCGTTTTCGGGCCGCAACCAGGGCGGCCAAACAATGCCCGCCATGGCACGGCTCGTCGTGCCCGACGATCAGCTTGCTCCCATCGAAACAATGCAACGCAGCTATGGACGCCTCGCCGGACTTGGCAGCGGTGTCGATATTCGCGTCTGAGGATTTTGACATGGCCATAACTCCGATCATCCCGCCGGTAACTTCGTCCATATCGCCGGCAGCAGCTGCGACATCCCCGGCGGCGGCATCAGCAAGCTCGGCGGTGAATTCGGGAACCCTTGCGGGGAATTTCACCACGTTCCTGCAGTTGCTGACCACGCAGCTTAAAAATCAGAATCCGCTGGATCCGCTCGATACCAACCAATTCACGCAGCAGCTCGTTCATTTCGCGCAAGTAGAACAGCAGCTAAAGTCCAACGACCAGCTTTCGACGCTCGTCTCGCTACAAAAGACGGCGCAGTCGACAGCCGCGCTCAGCTACGTCGGCAAGAATGTCGTGGTGGACGGCGCCACTGCCGAACTCAAGGACGGCGCCTCTACGTGGAGCTTTTCGGTGCCGAAGCCGGCCGCGGCGGTCATCAACATCAAGAACGCCACCGGTCAGTTGGCCTATTCGGCCAAATACACGGTCAACCCAGGCACCCAGAACTTCAGTTGGGATGGCCGCGGGACCAACGGGATCAAATGGCCGGACGGCAACTATACGATGTCGATCACCGCCAACGATGCCAGCGGTCAGCCGGTCGCGATTTCCACCGAGGTCCAGGGCACTGTGGATTCCGCCGACCTGACGCAGAACCCTCCGATTCTGTCCGTCGGCGGCCAGAACTTCACGCTCGACAAGATCAAGCGGGTCGTCCGCGGCTCGACTTGAAGTGAACAAATACAAACGAGTTCTTAATTTCGAGACGCGTCAAAGCAACAACAAGCGCGGCAAGCGTGCCGGAATCGTACACACTTCGTAAAGATTTGCCGATTGCAGAGCTCAAAGAGAGCATGACGCCACGCGCACGAGCGCCAGAAGTCCCCGGAAAATCTGCTTAAGCAGCGCCGCGAAAGAATAGCGGCAATCTTTTCCCAATTGAATCGTGAGGCTTAGGCAATTTTTAAGCCGCAACCGCTAGGCTTCGGACCGTAGTAGTCAGTCGAGTAGGCGAGAGTAGCATGACAGAACCCCATCGCCCGAGGGTGAAGTACGTCATCGGGCCCGATGGCAGTCCCCTGACGATTGCGGATTTACCCGCACCGGGGACAAAACGCTGGGTCATCCGCCGCAAGGCGGAGGTGGTCGCAGCGGTGCGTGGCGGGCTGTTGTCTCTTGAGGAAGCCTGTGGCCGCTACACGTTGACGGTCGAAGAATTCCTTTCCTGGCAGTATTCGATCGACCAGCACGGGCTCGCCGGACTGCGCACGACACGTATCCAACAATATCGCCCTTAGTCGTTCTATTTGGTTTGTTGAGGCAGATGCAGTCGCGCGTCTGCCCGATGCTATTATTATTGCTGCCTCCCCTAAAAAATCATGTCCTCTCCTGGCAGCGACATCTTCAGTGATTGTTTGAGGATGAGTTTGGTCACGATCTCTGTTGAATATGCCTGTTCATCGACAGCGGCTACTAGTCCGGCGGACGACTAGGCCGACGGCCTAGTGCGCTCCGAACCAAGCCGGCTCCAAGGACTATGCAAGACGAGAGCCGCGAGAGAAATGGCCGCCTTCGGAACCTGCATTAACCGGGCGGTAACCATGCACCGGGCAATTATTGCCGGGTAGGGACATTCGCGCTCCCGATTCCCAGGCAGGACGCCGTGCAGGCTTTCGTCGACTTCATCAAATCGTTCGGTGCGGCGCGCATCGCGGCCATGGGCGCGGTGACCGTCGTGCTCGTCGGCTTCTTTGCCTTCGTCATCCTGCGCGTGACCGCCCCGCAGATGACACCGCTATTCACCGACCTCACCGTGGAGGATTCGGGTTCTATTGTGAAGGATCTGGAGCGCCAAGGCATCAGCTACGACCTTCGCAACGAAGGCAACATCATCATGGTGCCGAAGGACCAGGTGGCGCGGCTCCGCATGAAGCTCGCGGAAGCCGGGCTGCCGAAGGGCGGCGGCATCGGCTATGAGATTTTCGATAAGACCGACGCGCTCGGCGCCACCAGCTTCGTACAAAACATCAATCATCTGCGAGCGCTCGAGGGCGAGCTCGCGCGAACCATTCGCGCGATCGATCGCGTTCAGGCGGCGCGGGTGCACCTCGTACTACCAGAGCGGCCGCTGTTCTCGCGCGACAAGATCGAACCTACAGCTTCGATCGTGCTCAAGGTGCACGGCGCCCTGGAAGCCCAGCAGGTGCGCGCGATCCGTCATTTGGTCGCCACCGCCGTCAACGGATTGAAGCCAGAGCGCGTATCGATCATTGACGAATCCGGGCGGCTGCTCGCTGATGGAGCGGCTGGCGAAGGCGGCGGCGGGATTGGTGCCGACGAGCGCCAGACTGCATTCGAAAGACGAATGCGGGAACAGATCGAGGGGATTGTTTCCTCGGTGGTCGGCCCAGGCCGCGCCCGCGTTCAACTCACCGCCGATTTCGATCTCAATCGCATCACTCAGACCTCGGACAAGTTCGATCCGGAAGGACGCGTGGTGCGCTCAAGCCAGACCCGCGAGGAGATTTCCGGCGGCGACGGCAAGGACGGCCAAGTCACCGTCAGCAATGAATTGCCCGGCAACCAGCGCGGCGCTGTGGACAACGCGCAGGGGCGGGATCAAAATCGCAAGTCGGAGGAAATCGTCAATTATGAGATTTCCCGCACGACCAAGACGGAAGTGATCGAAGCCGGACGCGTCAATCGCATCTCGGTCGCGGTCCTGGTCGACGGCATCTATGCCAAAAACGACAAGGGCGAACCGGTCTATCAGCCGCGCGAGAAGGACGAGATTGACCGCATCTCGGCGCTGGTACGCTCCGCCATTGGTTTCGATCAGAAGCGCGGCGATCAGGTGGAAGTCGTCAACCTGCGCTTTGCCGAAGCGCCGCCGAATGCCATCGCAGAACCGACCAACTGGCTATCGCCGCTATTCCAGTTCACCAAAGACGACATCATGCGCGGCGTGGAATTCGTCGTAATGGCGCTGCTCGGCGTGATCGTCCTGCTGCTTGTTGTTCGGCCCTTGGTCCGCCGCATTCTCACATCCGATCAGCCGCGCGTCAGGATTGGCGATTCCGCGCCGTTAGCGGCCGCTCTCGCCGCCGCGGCCAGCGGCGCGCTGCCGGCGGATGTGCAGGCTGCGATCGCCGCGGTTAATCCCGAGGACATCAAGGCGGTGCCAAGCCAGACCGCCAAGATGATCGACATCGCTCAGGTGCAAGGTCAGGTCCACGCCCAATCGGTGCAGAAGATCGGCGAACTGGCCGATAAGAATCCGAACGAGACCGTCTCGATCATCCGTCAATGGCTGCATGACAGCGCAGCTTAGCCCGTGAAGTCACCATGGCCCTGACATCCGCACAAAAGTCCAAGGCAGCAGCAGCCCCCGACATCGCATCGTTGGTGGCGACGCTCGCGAGCCGGCAGGCGCAAAACGGTGCCGGCCGGACGCTCACGGGCCCGGAACGCGCCGCGGTGCTGATGCTGGCGCTCGGGGAACAATACGGCGGCAAGATCTGGAGCATGCTCGGCGACGACGAGCTGCGCGAGCTTTCGATCGTGATGTCCACCATCGGCACGGTAGATGCCACGGACGTCGAAAGCCTGCTGCTCGAATTCGTCTCCCGCATGTCGGCTTCCGGCGCGCTGATGGGCAATTTCGAGTCCACCGAGCGCCTCTTGCACCAGTTTCTGCCGCCCAAGCGCGTCAGCTACATCATGGACGAGATCCGCGGCCCCGCTGGCCGCAACATGTGGGAGAAACTCTCCAACGTCCAGGAAGAGGTGCTGGCAAATTATCTCAAGAACGAATACCCGCAGACGATCGCTGTCGTCCTCTCGAAATTGAAACCTGAGCACGCCTCTCGCGTGCTCGCCATCCTGCCGGAGAAACTCGCGCTCGACGTGGTCAACCGGATGCTGCGGATGGAGGCCGTGCAGAAAGAGGTGATCGAGCGCGTCGAGCAGACGCTGCGCACCGAATTCATGTCCAACCTGTCGCAGACGCGGAGGCGGGATGCCCACGAGGTAATGGCGGAAATCTTCAACAATTTCGACCGGCAGACCGAGACGCGCTTTCTCAGCGCCCTCGAAGCGGAAAACCGCGAAGCGGCGGAGCGTATCAAGGCCCTGATGTTCACCTTCGACGATCTCATCAAGCTCGATACCGCCTCGACGCAGACGCTGATGCGTCATGTCGACAAGGACAACCTCAAGATCGCGCTTAAGGGCGCATCCGACGGCGTGCGCCAATTCTTCCTCGGGGCCATGTCGCAGCGCGCCGCCAAGATGCTGGTCGACGACATGCAGGCGCTCGGGCCGGTACGGCTGCGCGATGTGGATGAGGCGCAGACGACGCTGGTCACCCTTGCCAAGGATCTCGCCGCGATTGGCGAAATCATGATCTCCAAGAGCCGCGGCGACGAGGAGCTGATCTATTGAGCACCAATCCCGCCACGCTGGTTTTCGTCACCCTCTACGCCCTAAAGCGCGCGGGAGCCCCGGCATGAGAGCGCCGGCCAAATATCTGTTTGATATGGATTTCGGCGGCGGCACCGAAGCCAAGCCAACGATCGCGCTCGCGGAACATGAAACCCGTCTGGCGCAAGCGGAAGCCGCCGCCTACGACAATGGAATGGCGGTCGCCGAGGCGCAGGCTTTGGCGGATTCCCATCGCCTCACGGCGGCGGCGCTGGAACGGGCCGCCGCTGCCTTCGATCGGCTGGACGGCGCATTGCACAACATCGAAGCGAGGCTGGAAGCAGAAGCGGTTGAGGTCGCGGTCGCGGTGGCGCGGAAGCTTTCGCCGGCGCTGATCGCGCGTGAACCCTTCGAGGAAATCGCGGCGCTTGCCACCGAGTGTTTCCGCCATCTCGTCGCCGCGCCGCATGTGGTGGTCCGCGTCAACGACGCGCTTTACGCCGTTGCGCGCGAAAAGCTTGAAGAGATTGTTCGCGGCGGCGGCTTCGAAGGACGTCTTGTGGTGCTCGCGGAGCCGGAGATCGCGCCCGGCGATTGTCGCATCGAATGGGCGGACGGGGGTATCAATCGCAACCGCGCCGCAAGCGAGGCGGTGATCGCCGAGGCAGTAACCCGTTACGTCACGGCACGGCGTACCGCCGCTACTCCGCAGGATAGCATTGGAAGGGTTGAGACATGAGCGAGAACGAGAGCCAGGTGCCGCTTCCCGACCTCGGAGATGGTGGGTTGCAATCTTTCGCCGACGCCAGCGCCCTTGCCGCGGATGGCGATCTGGATTCGATGGCGCGAAGCGCGGCCGATCTGGAAGCCGTATTCGACGTGCCGGTGCAGGTTTCGGCGGTGCTGGGCCGCGCCCGCATGGATGTCGGCGCGCTGCTGAAGCTCGGGCCCGGCGCAGTGCTCGAGCTCGACCGCAAGGTCGGCGAGGCCATCGACATCTACGTCAACAACCGCCTCGTCGCCCGCGGCGAGGTTGTGCTGGTCGAGGACAAGCTCGGCGTGACCATGACTGACATCATCAAGTCGGAGCGGAATTGATGCTGCTCCTAAACCAGAACCTAAGGACATAGGCCATGCGCCTCCTGATCGTCGGCACCCTCAAAGGCCAGCTCACGCTTGCCACCAAAATGGCCATGGACAAGGGCGCCTCCGTCACTCACGCCGAGAATATCGAACAGGCGATGGCGGTGGTGCGTTCCGGACGCGGCGCCGATCTGATGATGGTCGATGTCGCCGTCCATATTCGCGAGTTGGTGCAACGGCTCGAAGCCGAACATATCCACGTGCCGATCGTTGCTTGCGGCGTGGACAACGACGCCCGCGCGGCAGTCGCGGCGATCCGTGCCGGCGCCAAGGAATACATCCCGCTGCCGCCCGACCCTGAGCTGATTGCCGCCGTGCTCGCGGCCGTGGCGGACGACAGCCGAGAACTGATCTACCGGGACGACGCCATGGCGCGTGTCGTCAAGCTGGCGCAGCAGATCGCCGGTTCCGATGCCTCCGTGCTGATCACCGGCGAGTCGGGCACCGGCAAGGAGGTGCTGGCGCGCTACGTGCACACCCGTTCGCAGCGGGCGAAGAAGCCCTTCATCACCATCAACTGTGCGGCAATTCCGGAGCATCTTCTGGAGTCGGAATTATTCGGCCATGAGAAGGGCGCCTTCACCGGCGCAATCGCGCGCCGCATCGGCAAGTTCGAGGAAGCCAGCGGCGGCACGCTGCTGCTTGACGAGATTTCCGAGATGGACGCACGGCTGCAGGCCAAGCTTTTGCGCGCTATCCAGGAGCGCGTGATCGACCGGGTCGGGGGCACGCGCCCGGTGGCGGTGGACATTCGCATCATTGCGACGTCGAACCGTGACTTGGTCGAGGCCGTGCGCGACGGAAGCTTCCGCGAGGATCTGCTGTTCCGTCTCAACGTGGTCAATCTGATAATTCCACCGTTGCGCGAACGCCCGGCGGACATCGTCGAACTCGCGCAATATTTCATCAAGAAATACGCCGCGGCGAATGGCGTCCCGCTGCGTGCGTTGTCGGTCGACGCGCGGCGAGCGCTCGTCGTCAACCGCTGGCCTGGCAACGTGCGGGAATTGGAGAACACCCTGCATCGCGCCGTACTGCTCGCAGTCGGCGACGAGATCGGGACCGATGGGTTATTGACCCCCGACGGCGCGCGGATCGATCAGGCAAAAAACGCTCCAGCGGTGGCCCATGCGGCGCTCGCTGCAGAGCAAGTTACCCGCGTGCTGGTCGGGCGCACGGTCGCGGAGGTCGAGCGAGACCTGATTTTGGAAACGGTGAAGCATTGCCTAGGCAATCGCACTCATGCCGCCAATATTCTTGGCATCTCCATCCGCACGCTGCGCAACAAGCTCAATGAATATGTAGCCGACGGCACGCCGGTGCCGCCACCAGGTGGCGGCAGCGAAATGCGCGGCGCAGCGTAAGCTCTCACCGTTCCGGTGGCTGGATGCACGGGAACCCCCGCAGCATCCTCCGCGTTGAGTTCCATGGCGTTTATTCAGCTCAATCCGCCGATTCCCTTGCTGACTCCAAAGGGCAAGGCGCAGGCGCAATTTGTTATCGATTACGGCCCCGAATTCGACCTGTTATGGGTCTGCTTCCAGGATGACACCGGCGAATGCTGGACCTGGTCCAATCCCGACATTCGCATCGCGCGCAATATCACAATGGGCCGCGAGAATATTTCA
>JAXDOS010000178.1:0-3417 GCA_034668785.1 Alphaproteobacteria bacterium | reverse complement strand
GGCATCGACAACTACCCTAAATATTACGCCACCGTGCAACGGGTGCTGAAACGCGACGGACTATTCCTGCATCACGCCATTACCCGTCCGGCAAAGCGCGATACCCGCACGTTTCGCCGCAAGCGGCCGGAATTCGCGTTGCTCACCAAACATATCTTTCCCGGCGGCGAACTCGACCACATCGGCAACACCGTCGCCATGCTGGAACAGAACGGCTTCGAAGTGCATGATGTCGAGGGTTTGCGGGAGCACTACCAGCGGACCTGCGAGCGCTGGCACGACCGGCTGCTCGCCAATTACGACGCGGCGGTTCGCGAAGTGGGAGAGGTGAAGACGCGGATGTGGCTGATCTATCTCGCCGCCTGCTCGATCGCGTTCGAGCGCAACGGCGTCTGCCTCTATCAGACCCTGTCCTCGAAACGAAAGCGCGGTCCCTCCGGCCTGCCGCCGACCCGGGCGGATTTGTATCGGTAAATTGTCATCTCTCGCGAAGGCAGCTCTTACCTCTCCCCGGCGCGCGCGGGGAGAGGGGAAGCTACCGCGTTACCACCACGGGCGTTCCCACGGCGACACGATCAAATAGATCGACGATGTCCTCGTTATACATGCGGATGCAGCCATAGGAGACATAATGCCCGACCGAGCTTGGCGCATTGGTGCCATGGATGGCGTAGTCGCCGCCGGAGAGCGTCAGGGCCGCCGCGCCCATGGGGTTGCGCGGCGAGCCGCCGGGAATGACGTCGGGCAGCGACGGCTTGTCGCGCCGCACTTCGTTCGGCGGCGACCAGGCGGGCCTGACATATTTGCCGTCGACATAGGAGCGGCCGGCCCATTGCTTGCCCGCCCTGCCGACGCCGACCGGATAGCGGATCGCTTGGCCATTTCCGAAGACGTAATAGAGCTGGCGCTCGCTGGTCTTGACGATGATGGTGCCGGGCACGGCGCCTTCGAAGTGCACGATCTCGCGGGCGGAAAGAGGCGCGCCGGCAACCGGCAAGAGAACAAGGCACGCAAGCAGGCAACGCAGACGCATGACAAACTCCACAACTATTGTGGGCGCATTATTTCCTTATCTACACGCATTGCGGATGGTAGTTCCGCAGGGGCGCAAATGTTGTCGCGAATGTCGTTAACGGTGATCACTATCGTCATGCCCGGCCTTGTGCCGGGCATCCACGTCTTACTTCCTTCTTAACTGAACAAAGACGTGGATGGCCGGGACAAGCCCGGCCATGACGGATGATAGAATCATTCCCCGAACAATTTCCGCAAAAAGCCGCCCTCGCGTTTCGTTTCGGGTTCCGATTGCGAGGCCATACCGGCATCCGGCCGCTCGGCCATGCCCGGCGGCACGGCTGCGGGAGCCAGCCTGTCCGGCGGGGGCGGCGCACCGTCCTTACGGTTCTGCCTATTGTTGACGAGATCCTCGACCACCGCCGGATCGGCCAACGTCGACACGTCGCCGAGATTGCTGGCCTCGTCCTCGGCGATCTTGCGCAGGATGCGGCGCATGATCTTGCCGGAGCGCGTCTTCGGCAGGCCGGGTGAAAACTGAATCATATCCGGCGAGGCGATCGGTCCGATTTCCTTTCGCACCCAGGCAATCAACTCCTTGCGCAACGCCTCGCTTGGCTGCTCGCCGATCATCAGCGTCACATAGGCGTAGATACCCTGGCCTTTGATATCGTGCGGATAGCCGACCACGGCGGCTTCCGACACTTTCTCATGCGCGACCAGCGCGCTCTCCACCTCGGCGGTGCCAAGGCGGTGGCCGGCGACATTGATGACATCATCGACGCGCCCGGTGATCCAGTAATAGCCGTCTTCGTCGCGGCGACAGCCGTCGCCGGTGAAATATTTTCCCGGATAGGTTTTGAAGTAAGTTTCGACGAAGCGCTGGTGGTCGCCATAGACGGTGCGCATCTGCCCCGGCCACGACTCCGCGATACAGAGATTGCCGCTGGCCGCCCCCTCCAGCACCTTACCCTCCGCATCGACGATCTGCGGCACGACGCCGAAGAATGGCTGCGTCGCCGAACCCGGTTTGAGCCGCGTGGCGCCGGGAAGCGGCGTGATCATGTGGCCGCCGGTTTCGGTTTGCCACCAGGTATCCATGATCGGGCAGCGGCTGTCGCCGACCACGTGATAATACCATTCCCAGGCTTCCGGATTGATCGGCTCGCCCACGGTGCCGAGAAGTTTGAGCGAGGCGCGCGAGGTTTTCTTCACCGGCGCATCGCCCGCCTGCATCAAGGCGCGGATCGCCGTGGGCGCGGTGTAGAAAGTGTTGACCTTGTGCTTGTCGATCACTTCCCAGAAGCGGGAGTTGGTCGGGTAATTCGGCACGCCTTCGAACATCAGCGTCGTCGCGCCGTTACACAGCGGGCCGTAGAGGATGTAGCTGTGACCGGTGACCCAGCCGACGTCCGCGGTGCACCAATAAATGTCGCCGTCGTGATAATCGAAGACGTATTGATGGGTCATGGCCGAGAACAGCAGATAACCGGCGCTGGTGTGCAGCACGCCTTTGGCTTTTCCGGTAGAGCCTGACGTATAGAGAATGAACAGCGGGTCTTCGGCGTTCATTTCCGCGCAAGGGCAATCGCTCTCGACCGTTTTCACTACGTCGTCGTAATAAACGTCGCGGCGCGGTTTCATCTCCACCTCGGCGCCCGTGCGGCGCACGACAATGACCGAGTTGACGCCGCCGGCCTTGTCGCAAGCGGCGTCGGTGTTGGCCTTGAGCGGAATCTTTTTGCCGCCGCGAATGCCCTCATCGGCGGTGATGACAACCGTGGATTTGCAATCGCTGATGCGGCCGGCAAGCGAGTCCGGCGAAAATCCGCCGAACACCACCGAATGAACGGCCCCGATGCGCGCGCAGGCAAGCATCGCGTAAGCGGCTTCTACAATCATCGGCAGATAGATCGTGACCCGGTCGCCCTTCTGCACGCCGCGCACGGTCAGCGCATTGGCGAACTTGCACACCTCGGTGTGAAGCTGCCGGTAGGTGATTTTCTTGTCGTCCTTAGGATCGTCGCCCTCCCAGATGATCGCGACCTGCTCGGCCCGCTGCGGCAGATGCCGGTCTATGCAATTATAAGCGACGTTGAGGACACCATCCTCGAACCATTTGATGGAAACATTCTCCGGAGCGAAGGATGTATTCTTGATCTTGGTGAAGGGCCGCACCCACTGGATGCGCTTGGCTTGCTCCGCCCAGAACCCGTTGGGATCCTTGATTGAGCGGGCATACATGTCCTTGTATTTAGCCTCGTCGATAAAGGCGCGCCGTTTCCACTCCGCCGGGATTTCGTAGATTTTATCCGACATCCTCACGCTCCTCCGCGCCCGCTTTGTGAGCAGGCGATTTATTGTCTTTGAGGCCTATTATGCGACGGCGCTCGGACGAACGAC
>JAXDOS010000177.1:0-7757 GCA_034668785.1 Alphaproteobacteria bacterium | reverse complement strand
GGCGGAATAGGCACCTATTCGGCGAACGGAAACTATATCTATGTTCGGCCAAATGGGAAAATCTCTAAGGGAAGTTGGACACGCCAAGGCAACACCTTTCACGTCACCTTTCCATCAGGGCGCTGGCGAAATGACGTCATTGATGCGGGGTCTCGAACCCTGACCAATGCGAAAGGGCAGACTTACACTTTCAAGTAATTCGGCCCGTTTCTCAGAGACGGGAGGTCGTGATAACGCGACCTCCTCCTTTTTATTCCGATTGAAATTGCATATACCGGTTGTCAGTACCCATACCTTTCTCGATGGTGATGAAAAAGGCATCGATCTGAGATTGGCCCTAGACGTTATCCGGCTAGCTCACCAGCGAAACTTTGACGTCGCACTATTGTTTTGTAGAGACCAAGACCTGTCCGAACTGGCCGACGAGATTAAGGTCATTTCGCGAGAACAAGACAGATGGATCAAAGTGGTTTCAGCATATCCTTATAGTCCAGCCGTAAAACATTTTCGTGGCATCGACAGGACTGAATGGTACCGCATTGAGCGGGATATATACGACACTTGTCTTGATGCTAGGGACTACAGGCCAAAAAAGACATAGCACCCCCCTGCGCGGAAAAGTGCATCAGATTCCGGCATGCCGAAGTGGCAGGATCGTTTGTTCATCGCCCTGGCCAAATCGGCGAGCGACGCGACGGACTTCTTCCAGATTCCAACCGGGCGCGTCGTGGAAGTGGGAACGCAAGTGACGGTATAAGGTCTAAAGCCCGCTGAATACACGTGTATTTGGGACAGTCGCCCTGACATTTAATCGCGCATGGCTGGAGCGCGGGCCCGGCATGAGGATTTAACGACGAAAGGGTAGGCGGCGCGTTATAGAGCCGCCGGCACCATATTGCGGTGCACCAAGGAGCGGGCTTAGGCCCGACCGTCCCATGTCCAATACCATCGCCGCTCCCCAGGGGAGCGAAATGCCGGCTACCGGCAACGGCGAAGCACACGCGCGCGCCGGATTTTGGAGTCTCACCATCGGCGCCATCGGCGTAGTCTATGGCGATATCGGCACCAGCCCACTCTATGCCTTGCGCGAATCCGTGCTCGCCGCCGCCGGTGCGGGAAACGCCGCAAGCGAAGATGTGGTTCTCGGCATCCTGTCTCTGATCATCTGGTCATTGTTACTCGTCGTCACCGTGAAATACATCTTCATCCTGCTGCGCGCCGATAACCATGGCGAAGGTGGCACGCTGGCGCTCATGGCGCTGGCGCATCGCGCGCTTGGGCAACGCGGATACATCGTAATCCTGCTCGGCATCGTCAGCGGCGCGCTGTTCTACGGCGACGCGATCATTACGCCGGCGCTGTCGGTGCTCTCGGCGGTCGAAGGGTTGAAGATCGTGGCGCCGGGTTTCGACCCCTATGTCGTGCCGCTGACTGTCGCAATTCTCATCGGCCTGTTCGCGGTGCAGTCCAGAGGCACGGCCAAGGTCGCCGCGTTCTTCGGTCCGGTGACGCTCTTATGGTTTGCCGTGATCGCCGTCGCGGGCATCTGGCACATTTTGCAGAACTTCGACGTCCTGCGGGCATTCAATCCGGTTTATGGAGTGAGCTTCCTGACCAGCCACGGCATGATCGGCCTTGCCACGCTGGGCGCCGTATTTCTTGTCCTCACCGGAGCCGAAGCGCTTTACGCCGATCTGGGCCATTTCGGCAGAACACCGATCCGCGCCGCCTGGCTAACTGTCGTCTTGCCGGCGCTCATCATCAACTATCTCGGCCAGGGGGCGCTCGTCCTCGCCGATCCGAAGGCGATCGAGAATCCGTTCTTCCTGCTCTATCCCGATTGGGCGCTGTTGCCGATGGTTGCGCTGGCCACCGCCGCGACGGTGATCGCGAGCCAAGCGGTGATCACCGGCGCCTATTCGCTGACGCAACAGGCAATCCAACTTGGTCTGCTGCCGCGCCTGGAAATCCGGCATACCTCCGAATCGCTGTTCGGGCAGATTTACATGCCGCGTATCAATACGCTGCTGTTGATCGGCGTGCTGCTGCTGGTCGCGCTGTTCCGCTCGTCGAGCGCGCTCGCCTCCGCCTATGGCATCGCCGTCACCGGCACGATGGTCGTGACCGTGATGATGGCTTTCATCGTGATCTGGAAAGTGTGGAATTGGCCGCTGATCGCCGCGGCCATCCTGATCGCGCCGTTTCTATTCATCGACCTGACTTTCCTTGCAGCCAACCTGCTCAAGATCGCGGAAGGCGGTTGGATGCCGCTAGCGCTGGGCGGTGTCATCATGCTGATCATGTATACTTGGCGCCGCGGCAGTCGGCTCTTGTTCGAGAAGACCCGCCGCCATGAAACGCCGCTCGACGCACTCGTGGCGATGCTGGAGAAGAAACCGCCGCAGCGCGTACCCGGCACAGCCGTGTTTTTGACCAGCGACCCAACCAGCGCGCCAACCGCGCTGATGCACAGTCTCAAGCACTACAAGGTGCTGCATGAGAAAAACGTCATCCTCACGGTCGAGACGGCGCACACACCGCGGGTCGATGCAAAGGAGAGAGTGCGAATCGATCCGGTAGGGGAGACCTTCTCGCGCGTGTTCATCCGCTTCGGCTTCATGGAAACACCGAACATACCAAAGGCGCTTGCGGTTGCCCGCAAGCTCGGCTGGCAGTTCGACATCATGGCGACGTCGTTCTTCCTGTCGCGGCGGTCGCTGAAGCCCGCCGCCCATTCCGGCATGCCGAAATGGCAGGACCGTTTGTTCATCGCCCTGGCGAAATCGGCGAGCGACGCCACGGACTTTTTCCAGATTCCGACCGGACGGGTGGTGGAGGTCGGCACGCAGGTGACGGTGTGAACACTCCGGGGACGCACCTGCGACATCGCGGGTCAAGCAGATTTTTTCTCGGCCTTCGGTCCCGGAGCCATGGCCTTGGCGAAGGCGCGTAGATGTTCGATGAAGAGCTCCACAATCGGGCTCAATGTGCGGTTCTTCAGCGTAATGACCACGATCGGCCAAGCCCGCGTAGGCAATTCAATCGGCAATATCTTAAGTGGGAAGCGGTTGGCGTGTAGGACGGAATGCGGCAGGACAGTGATATAAGGTCCTGTAGCGAGCAGCCCGGCGCGCAGATTCACCGACAACGTCGTGAGGCATACCTTGGGCATATTGAGACCGCGTACCCGAAAGGCCTCCGTCATCATCGTATGATTCCAACTGTTCGGCGGCGGCAAAATCCAAGATTCGTTTGCCAGCTCGGCTAAATCGATCTTATTGCGCCGCGCCCACGGACTTTGCGTCCCGGCCGCCACCACGGAATGATCGTCGTAGAGCGTCTGCACATGCAAATCGTTGATGTCTCCTTGTTCGAGCGGCCGGACTAAATGCGCAATGACGACATCGAGTCTTCGCTCACGCAATGCCGGCAATTCCAACGTCGAAGTCACCAGCTGTTCCACGTGCAGGATCACGCGCGGATATTGCCATGAAAACTTTTGGATGATTGGGGGAAGCAGCGCAGACGCGGTGGATTCCGGACACCCGATTCGGACTTCGCCAGCCGTGGGGTCGGTAAGAAATTCGATATCGCGAATGCCTTGTTTCAGTTCATCGAAGGCGGCGACGCTGCGCTTGAGCAGCGCCCGCCCGTAAATCGTAGGTTCAATGCCATGCGGCTTGCGGTCCAGAAGCCGCACTCCGACCGTGTGTTCGAGGGCGGAAATCAGCTCGGATATGGCGGGCTGCGACACCCCAAGTTGCACGGCCGCCTTAGCCATGCTGCCCCTTTGCACGACGGTGGAGAACACGTGGAGGTCCCGAAGCTTGAGGCGGCGGCCGATCTGATTTTCCCAGTCGATTTTTCGGGACATACAAAATCCCTTATGGGGGTGAGGAAAACTCGCGCTTTGTTTATATAACGCCCAGGTAGTATTTTCAATGAAGCTATTCCTTGCGATAGCAAATGAGCTGCGCTTATTTCGGAGATGATCATGCAGAGGCGGAAGCTGTGGCTGGTAGCGTGGGTCCTCGTTACGGTCTTGGGCGGGGCTCAAAATGCCCGGTCCCAAAGTTGGCCGCAGCGGCCGGTCAGGATCGTCGTGCCATTCGCCGCCGGCGGAAACAGCGACATCATTGCGCGCACAATTGCTCAGCCCCTGAGCGAGGCATTCGGGCAGCAATTTTTCATCGAGAACCGAACCGGCGCCGCCGGCGTAATCGCCGCCGAAGCAGTCGCCCACTCGCCGGCCGACGGCTACACGCTCTTCATGGCGACCTCGTCGCAAATCGCCATCCTGCCGGCAATGACCAAGTTACCCTATGACCCCGTGAAGGATTTTGCGCCGATCAGCATCATCGGCACCACTCCCTATGTCCTGGCCGTGCACGCGGGTATGCCGGTGAATACTCTGCGCGAGTTTGTCGATTACGTGCGCGCGCGCCCGAACCAGCTCGCTTATGCGACGAGCGGGCTGGGCAGCGTAACTCATCTTGCCATGGTGCTGTTTCTCAAGCGCACCGGCCTAGACATGATTCCGGTGGCGTATAGAGGAGGCGTCGCGATGAATGACATCGTCGCGGGTCACATTCCGACATACTTCACGAACCTGTCCGCCGCGGTGCCCTACGCGGCAGGCGAGGGGGTCCGGCTGCTGGCGGTGTCGACCGAGAAGCGCGCTCCGCAAATTCCGCAGGTGCCGACCTTCGACGAATCCGGCTTCCCGGGGTTCAAGATATTGACCTGGAACGGCTTAATGGCACCCGCCGGGACGCCCAAGGAAATCATCGACCGGATCGCCGGAGAGGTAGCCCGTGTCATGCACGACCCGAAACTGGCCGAGCGTTTCGCCAGCAATGGTGTCGATCCGCTCGGCAATAGCCCGGAGGAGTTCGCCGCGACAATCCCGGCGGACATTGAATTATGGGCAGAGGCGGTCAAGGTTGCCGGCGTTGCGGAAAAGTGACCGGCGGCGTCAGATTGCTATAGATACATAGGGGCGCCCCTATAGGCACCTAGGAAATCAGGGAATTCATCTTATAACCCTGCCGTGGTTCAATTTCGACTTGCATAGCCGTGCAAACGCAAGCGCGTCAGACCGGGAACAGGGACATACACATGAGCAAACGTAGCGGCGATCCACGAGACGCAGAAATCGGAAAACGGGTCCGCGCGTTGCGCCTGCATCGCGGTTTGTCTCAAACCGAGCTCGGAAACGAATTGGAAATCACCTTTCAGCAGGTGCAGAAATACGAAAAAGGCACCAACCGCATATCGGCGGGCCGCTTGCAGAAGATCGGGGAAGTGCTGAACGTGCCGATCACTTTCTTTTTCAAAGGCGAGGAAGAAGAGGGCAAGAAATCCAATACAAATCCCGTCGATGTTAATTTTGATTTTCTGCAGACGGACAACGCCATGCGGCTCGTCCGCGCCTATTCGCGGATAAAGCAGCGCGGCGTCCAGCTAAAACTGCTGAGGCTGACCGAGTCGATTGCCGGCAAATAGCGATACGCGCCGCGGCCGGAATACCTCCACAGCCTCTTGATTGTGGACGCGCGCCACGCAACGGATTATTGACAGGGCGGAAGTCTTAAAGAGGTCCGCCATGTCCGATGCATCCCCGCGCGTGCCCAGGGTCCGCAATTTATCCCCGGCGGAAGTCGCTCAAGGCCTGGCGGAAGGCCGGATGCTCCTCGTCGACGTGCGCGAAACCAACGAAATTGACATTGAGAGCTATCCGGACGCCGTGGCGGTGCCGTTGTCGGTATTCGATCCGGATGCGATTCCGGACCCGGCGGGGCGGGAGGTGGTGTTCGCCTGCCGCTCGGGAAAGCGGTCGGTGACCGCGTCGATGGCGGCGCAGGAGCGGGGATATAATTACGACGCGCATCTCGAAGGCGGCATCATCGCTTGGAAGGCCGCGGGCCTGCCAACCAAGTCATGACCAGCAGAGAGCCGACGCGCCTGCTCGCCCGTAGCTTTCTCGCCGTCGCCACTTCGCTGGCGTTAAGCGTTGCCGCCGGCGCCCAGACCAAGCCACGCGTCGTCAACGTCTATAACTGGTCCGATTATATCGCGCCGGAAGTCCTTAAGGATTTCACCCGCGAGACCGGCATCGAAGTCACCTACGACACCTTTGATTCCAACGATACGCTGGAAACCAAATTGCTTGCCGGCAAGTCCGGCTACGATGTCGTGGTGCCGACGGGCAACTTCCTGCAGCAGCAAATAAAGGCCGGCGTATTCCAGAAGCTCGACAAGGCGAAGCTGCCCAACCTGGTCAACGCCTGGCCGGAAATCGCTCGACGTCTTGCCACCTACGATCCCGGCAACGTTTACGCGGTCAATTACATGTGGGGCACGACCGGCATCGGCTACAACGTGAAGAAGGCGCGGGACATCCTCGGTCCCGACGCCCGGATGGACAGTTGGGACGTAGTGTTCAAGCCGGAGATTATTTCCAAGTTCAAGAGCTGCGGCATCCACATGCTGGATTCCGCCGACGACGTGATGCCGGCGGCGCTGAAATATCTCGGGCTCAATCCCAACTCCACGGATCCGGCGGAGCTTGAGCGCGCGGCCGGTCTGATAACGAAGATCCGGCCGTTCGTGCGCAAATTCCATTCCTCCGAATATCTCAATGCGCTGGCGTCGGGCGAGATTTGCCTCGTGCTCGGCTTTTCCGGCGACATCAAGCAGGCGCAGAAGCGTGCGGCTGAGGCGAAGCGCGGCGTCGAGATCGGCTATGCGATCCCGAAAGAGGGCGCGCAGTTGTGGTTCGATAATCTGGCGATTCCAAAGGACGCCGGGCATGTGGCCGAGGCCCATGCCTTCATCGATTATCTGTTGAAGCCCGAAGTCGCGGCGAAGAACACCAACTTCATCGCCTATGCGAATGGCAATCTGGCGAGTCAAAAATTCGTCGACAAGGCGATCCTGGAGGACCCGGCGGTCTATCCGGATCAGGCGACGATGGATCACCTTTACACCAACATCGCCTACGACGCGAAGACGCAGCGGCTGATGAACCGGCTTTGGACCAAGGTGAAGACGGGGCGATAAGCGTGGGCGGTGCGCAGGGTTGTTCGTTTTAGTCGTCATGCCCGGCCTCGTGCCGGGCATCCACGTCTTAGCTTTTAGCAAACAAAGTCGTGGATGGCCGGGGCAAGCCCGGCCATGACAGTGATAGGCATCATCGCCACCGCCGATGCAGCCAGAGCCATTGCTCGGGATACTCCCGTATCCATCCCTCGATCACCGACGTGATCATCTGCATGGTCGGCACCACATCGACCTCGCCTTTGGCGTCACGCGGCGGCTCGATGGCGTCGGTGAGTTCGATGCGGAAGCGGTGGTTGGGAAGCCTGATCGCGCGCACGCCGTGAATCGGGCAATCGATGCGGCGGGCGAGGCGGGCGATAAACGGGTTGGCCTTGGTGCGGCGGCTGAAAAAAGTAACCTCGACGCCGCGGACATAATACTGGTCGACCAGCATCCCCACATGGGTGCCGAGCCCCAGCGCGTGAGCGATCCGAACCGGCGCATCGAGACTGGTGGGGATCAACCGCCCCATCTGCAGCGATCGTGTCTCGCTGACAAAGCGATCGATCTCGGCGATGTTCGGACGCCGGTAGAGCACGGTGGTGTCGAGGCCGTTGACCGCCGCGGCTATGGCCGGCAATTCCCAATTGGCGAGATGCGCCGCGAAAATCAGTGCCGGCTTGCCGTCGTCGCGCAGGCGCTGAAATCGCTCCGCA
>JAXDOS010000176.1:0-3863 GCA_034668785.1 Alphaproteobacteria bacterium | reverse complement strand
TGGGGGTCAGATTGGAAAAGCGACCCCCACCCCGACCCTCCCCCTTGCAGGGAGAGGGAGTTTAAGCGCGGAGAAAGCATCATGACCACCTTCCACTTCGATCTCGTCGCCCCCGACAAGCTGTTGTTCTCCGGCGAGGTCGATCAAGTCGACGTGCCAGGCGCGGAAGGGGACTTCGGCGTGCTCGCGGGACATGCGCCACTCGTGGCGACGCTGAAGCCCGGCATTCTCGTTGTTCACGAGGGCGGGCAGAAACGGCGAATCGTGGTCACCGGCGGTTTCGCCGAGGTGAATCCTCAAGGGCTGACCATCCTAGCCGATGTCGCGACCTCCGTGGAAGACATCGACCGCACCGCCATTACCGCGCAAATCCGCGAGATAGAAGAAAGCGTCAAGGAAATGGAGCAAGGCACGGCGCTTGATCGCGCCATCGCCCGGCTCGATCACTTCAAGGCGCTGGACACGCATCTGCAAGGAACGGCGATGCACTAACGCGCAAGCGCTTCCGCGACGGCCTGTGCCGCGACCGCATGGCCATGCTCATTCCAATGGCCGTCGTTCTCGAAGTCAAAGCGTGAAGCGTTGGCCTGCCAGGCCGCTGCGAAAGCCGGATGCAGATCGACGAAGGGAATGCCGTGTTGCCGGGCGGAGTCGGCGGCAATGCGGTTCAAAACCAGCGCCGGCGAGTCCGCGTTTCCCTGATAGATCGTTCCGCGATCCCCATCCATGGCAATGAGCAAGCGCGCTCCCATCGCTTGGGCCGCCGTGGCGATGCGCACAAACGTATAGTTGGTTACAGCGGCTATTTCCTCGCGCATCGCCAATATCCGACTTGTATCGATATTGGCCGAGACGCCACCGGCCTCCGCATAGGCGCTCGTGATAAAATTCTCCAAGTTTTCTGGACGAACCAGCCAGCGGTAATAAAAGAAACGCACCAAGGCGGTGTGGCGCAGCCATTCGACGGACGACGCCGTCCAGGGAAGCGGAGGAATTTCTCCGATCACCTGCTTATTCTCCACCCGCAGCTTCAGGAAGCTTGAGGTGTAGCGGCCCGGCACGAATTCGAAGGAATCAGTGAAGTCGTTGTGAACGACCAGAACAATGATCAAGTCCGGTCGATAGCGAGCGACCTCTCGTTCGATCATGTTCACATATTGACTCAGCGGCGCGCCGCTGATGCCAAACCGGTAGACCTCGATGCGCTGGCCGTCATGGGCGAGAGCTGCCGCGAGACGTTCGCCCAGACTGCGGTCGTGAGCTACCTGCAGCGCCTCGACGTAGCTGTCGCCGACAACAGCTATCCGCAGGGTCCCCGCCGGTTTGTCGAGGCGGTAATCGCCAATGCCGGAATTCCAGCCCTGAGCGTTGATCGCATAAGGAGCGGCGATTTCGTTGCGAATACGCCAGATGCCGGTTTGATGAGGCGCATAGCGGACCAGGCCGCCGGCGAAATCGTTGTAGGGAACATCGCTGGCTGGCCAAATGAAGCGGAAGACGACGAGTTCGCAGAACAGCAGAATGAAAACGAGGCTGATCACTGAAACGCCGGCATTTACCAAATAGCTTTTGTACGTGGGCATTCGCTTCCACTAAGCGCTGAATTCGCGAAAATCGTTGGCGAAGGCGTTCCGTCACGCCGCCCCCCCGGACATTTACGCAAACCGCGCAAATTCCGCCACCACCCGCTCGTAAATCTGCCGCTTGAACGGCACCACGAGATCGGGAAGGTTCTGCATCGGCTCCCAACGCCATTCGACAAATTCCGGCTTGTGGCCACCGCCGCCCGGCCGGGCGATATCGATCTCGCTGTCGGCGCCGGTGAATCGCAGCGCGTACCATTTCTGTGTCTGCCCGCGATACTCGCCATCCCACGCCTGCCCTGCAAGCTCGCGCGGAATGTCGTAGGTGAGCCACTCGCGAATTTCGCCAAGCCGTTCGACGGAGCGGATATGCGTTTCCTCGTAAAGTTCGCGCAACGCGGCTTTGTAAGTGTCCTCGTCCGGATCGATGCCGCCCTGCGGCATCTGCCACACATGGGTGGCGTCCACATGTTCAGGCCCATTGATCCGGCGCCCGATGAAGACAAGTCCTTCGCGATTGAGCAGGCACATGCCGGCGCAGGGACGATAAGGCAGGTCTTCGAAGCGGGGCATTAGTGAGTGTCCTCGTCATGCCCGCGCTTGTCGCGGGCATCCACGTCTTTCTTAGAACAATCAATCAAAGACGTGGATGGCATCATAACTCGGGCATGCCCGAGTTATGAAAAGTTTCAAGCACCGCAAGTCGCGTAAACCCGGCTTGCGGTGTCAAGCCCGGCCATGACGAAAAAAAGACCGCGCGCGATGCTTCAACTCGACTTCGCCTTGATCGCCGCCGTGGTGATCGGCACCAGGATGAAGCCGCGGCTTTCCGCCGCCTTGGACCATTTGGCAATACGATCAATGGCGGCAGGCAACGCGGTGGTGATGCCGACAGCAATGCCGCGTTCCTTCGCAATCGATTCCAAACGCACCAGCGCGCGGTCGATCTCCAGCGGTGTCGGTACCGCGTCGAGGACGACGCCCGCCTTGGCGAAAGGCAGGTTGTTGGCGCCCGCGATCTGGCTCGCGAGGCTGCGCGGGGAAGTGCCGTCATCGACATAGATCAGGCCACGCTTCGCCGCCTCCCGCAGCACCGGGGAGAGCGATGGCTCTGAAGCGGTGAAGCGCGCACCCATGTAATTGGTGATGCCGACATAGCCCTGGAACCGGCTCATCAGCCAATAGAGGCGATCGACATTCTGCTCGGTGCCGAGCGTCGTCAGCAACGTTTGCGGCCCCGGATCGTTGTCGGGATAATCGAAAGGCTCCATCGGTATCTGCAACAGGACCTCGTGGCCTTCGCCGCGTGCGCGCGAGACCAGGCGGTCGAGATCGGAGCTATAGGGCGTGAAGGCGAAAGTCACAGGCGCGGGCAGCTTGGAAAGCGCTTCGGTGGTGCCGCTGGTGCCGATGCCAAGTCCGCCGACCACGATGGCAATGCGCGGGCCGTCCGGCTTTCCCTGAGCGGCTTTCACCGGGCGGGCATAGACCTCCGACGGCCGCGCTCCATCCGGACCAATCTTCGGGATGAGACCGTGCCGCGACGTTTCGAGAAGGCCGGGTTCGGAAAGCGCATTCGGGCTCGCGGGGGCACTGGCAGCGCGTGGAAGACTAGGCGCCGCCGGGTTGGAGGGGACCAGTTCCTCGCGCTTGTTGCCGGTCGAGCCATCGATAATGGTGATGGTCTTGGTGCTGGGGGCTGCTTGGCTCGGCGCCGGCAGGGGGCCGTCATAACGGGACGGAGCTTCGATCTTGCCCTGGGCTGTTTGGTTTGCCGCCGCTTCCTCGGGCGGTCTGGATGCGGTTGAGGAAACCGATGGAGCGGAGACGACGACCATCGGCTCGCCGCCGAAAGGATCGTCGGCAGTCGCGGTCCACAGCACAAAAATGATGAGGAAAAGCCCCAACAGCCCGGCAATCGCCTTCGGCACCGCGAATGGAAGCACGACGCGGCGCTTTTTGGCGGCCTCCTGGCCGAGAGGGCTGTTTAGGTCATCCAGCACGGCCTAAAGCCTCGCGAATCATGCGCGAGGATAGCACGCGGCTGTTTTCTCCTCGCTGGCGGCGACAAACAAAAAAAGGGCGGCCCGAAGGCCGCCCTGGAACCATGATTTGCCGCCTATCAGTTCGGCACGGCCGATTTTTGATTGGGCGGGAAAGCCGCGTTGACGACGCGGCCACGCAACAGATCGGTGGCCATGATCAGGGCCTTGTCGTCCTTGGCATCCTGCGGAAAATAGGATTGCGACCCGGTTTGCTCGTCGCCTTCGGCCTTCAGGT
>JAXDOS010000175.1:0-2763 GCA_034668785.1 Alphaproteobacteria bacterium | reverse complement strand
AAAGCGATCTCGGCGATCTATCTGCCTGACGGCGTGCCGCTGAAGGCCGGCGAACGCGTGGTGCAGTCGGAATATGCGGAAACGCTTAAATATATCTCGCAGCATGGCGAGGCGTCACTATATCAGGGACCGCTTGGCGACATCCTGGTCGACTACATGAAGGCGAATGGCGGCTTCATCACCCGCCAGGATCTCGCGGCCTACAGGACCGTCGAGCGTCAGCCGATCCGCACCGATTATCGCGGCTGGGTAATCCTGGGACCGCCGCCGCCGGCGGCGTCCGGCGTACACATCGCGCAGATGCTCAACATTCTCGAAGGCTACGACATCGCGAAACTCGGCTTCGGCTCGGCGGAGACGATCCATTATCTCGCCGAAGTGCTGAAGATCGCCTTTGCCGATCGCGCGGCGGCGAGCGGCGACCCGGACTTCATCAACGTGCCGGTGGAGCGGCTGACCTCGAAGGCCTATGCCGAGGAACGCCGCCGCGCCATCGATTCCGGCCGCGCGCAGGCCTGGGGCGCCGGTGTTGCCCAGCTCGAAAGCGCCCACACCACGCACATGACGGCGGCGGATGCGTTCGGCAACGTGGTCGCGACCACCCAGACCATCAACAATCTGTTCGGCGCGAAAATTCTGATTCCCGGTCTCGGGACCGTACCGAACAACTACATGAACCTCTACGATCCCCGTCCCGGCCACGCGTTGTCGCTGGCGCCGGGCAAGCGCGTCACCACCTCGATGTCACCAATGATGGCGCTGCGCGACGGCAAACTGGTCTATGCACTGGGCCTGCCGGGCGGCAAGCGGATCTTTCCGAGCGCGATGCAGGCGCTGATCAATCTGATCGACCACGGCATGAGCCTGCAGGAAGCGGTCGAAGCGCCGCGGGTGTGGACCGAAGGCAACGCGCTCGAAGTCGAACTGGCAGTGCCCGACAGCGTCCGCGCCAAACTCACGTCGATGGGCCACAAGGTGCAGGCGGTGCCGACGGTCGCCGGCGGCATGAATGCCATCCAGTTTCATGAGGACGGCACGATGTCGGGCGCGGCCTGCTGGCGCGCAGATGGAACGCCGATCGGCATCGCCGGCGGGTTGGCGCGCGCTGGCGTGAGGTTCGGGCTCACGTGATCGAAACGCAGCGCTTGTCGTCGCGCGCGCAAATTCCTTGTTCCCTATAGCGGTCATAGCTCCGTTGTTTTGCGGGAAATCGCACGATTGTCGCAATGCGATTGCGTACTAGTACGACCACCGCGTTGTTCCATTCTTCATGGTTGACACCCACGCTCACGAATTGCCGGTTATGTGCCGACTCGTATCGAGGGATCTCGCCATGGCGTTTCTAAACCTGAATATTCGAGCCGCTTGATTCTGGGCTTCAGCGTGCTCTGCGCGCTGCTGGCCATCGTGGTTGGCACCACCATCGTCAAGGTTCGCGCGGTAAACGAATCCACAGATCGCACGGTGAACCTTCGTGTGCCGACCGCCATGACCGCAAGCGACGTGGTGGCGGGGGTCTACGCCTCGCTGGCCTCGCTGCGCGGCTGGATGATCACCGGCAACGATACGTTCAAGGCCGAACGCGCGACGCTGTGGAAGGAAATCCAGCGCTACGGCTCCAGGATGGACAGCCTGTCAACCCACTGGACGGCAGAACAGAACAAGGCGGACTGGAAGCAAGCCAAACCGCTGCTCGATGAACTGCGCAGCGCGCAGGACAAAGCCGAAGCGATCGCACACACGATCGACGAACAGCCGGCCGCCAAAATGCTCGCCACCGAGGCGGCGCCATTGGCCAAGCTTATGCTGCAGAAGGCAACCTCGATCATCGACGATGAGAGCAACATTGCCTCGACCGACGAGCGCAAGACCCTGCTGATCGGCTTTGCCGATCTGCGCGGCAGCATGGCAATGGCGATCGGTGCGATCCGCGCCTATCTCCTGACCGCGGATATCGCCTTCAAGAAGGAGTTCGAGGAACTCTGGGCGCTCAATCAGAAAAAGTTCGAGGCGCTCGCGAAGCGGCGCGCGGAGATGACGAGCGCCCAGCAGAGCGCCTTCGACGCGCTCGTTGACGCCCGCGCCAAATTCTCGCCGCTGCCACAGAAGATGTTCGAAATCCGCGCTTCGGATCGCTGGAACATGGCGCAGTGGTTCCTGACCAACGAGGCGGCGCCGCGCGCCAACAAGCTGCTCGACATTTTTGCTGGCGCCAAAGACGCCGCCGGCGCACGCTCGGGCGGAATGGTTTCGAGGCAGCAGGACAATCTGAAACGGGACGGCGATGCCACACTCGCCGAGACCGGCTTCCTGATGACGCTGCTCTGGGTGCTGCTGGGGGCCGGCATCGGCGTCGCGGTGACCGTCGTCTATCTGACCAATCGCTCGATTGTCCCGCCTATCCTCAAGATGGTCTCCGCCATGGGGCAACTCGCCGGCGGCGATCATTCCGTCGCCATTCCCGCCACCGACAAGAAGGACGAGATCGGCCTGATGGCGCGGGCGGTCCTGATTTTCAAGGAGAACATGATCAAGGCCAAGGAGCTTGCCGAAAAGGAGGCCGAGGCGATCAAGACGCGCGTTGCGCGGGCCGCGCGGGTCAACGAACTGACCCAGGCGTTCGACGCAAACATATCGACCGTGCTGCGCTCGGTGGCGTCGGCCTCGACTGAACTGCAAGCAACGGCTTCGTCGATGACGGCGACGGCGGAAGAAACTTCGAACCAGGCGACCGCCGTGGCGGCCGCGACCGAAGAAGCTTCC
>JAXDOS010000174.1:0-14367 GCA_034668785.1 Alphaproteobacteria bacterium | reverse complement strand
CGGTATCATCGACCCGGCCAAGGTGGTGCGCGCCGCATTGCAGGACGCAGCTTCGATCGCAGGCCTCTTGGTGACCACCGAAGCCATGGTCGCCGAGCGGCCGAAGGACGCCGCCCCGGCAATGCCGAGTGTTGGCGGCGGCGGCATGGGCGGAATGGGCGGGTTCTAGAAATATCGTCATCCCCGGGCTTTGCCCCGGGGGTCCATCCATTTGCGAAGAAGATGGATTGCCGGATCAAGTCCGGCAATGACGAGGGGCCGCGCGGCTGCTGCGGCCCCTTTGGTTTGTGGCGATATGGCAACGCCTGTCGAACCCGCCGATTCTTGCCCAACGGGTGGGCACAGGCGCCGTAATTGCCGCGAGATCATCCTCCAAGCGCGTCATCTATGCCGCCCTCGCCGGCAATTTCATGGTCGCGCTCACCAAGTTCGGCGCCGCCTGGTGGACCGGCAGTTCGGCCATGCTCAGTGAGGCCATCCACTCGCTCGTCGATACGTCCAATCAAGTGCTGCTGCTCTATGGCATCCACCGCGCCGCAATTCCCGCGGACGCGGAGCACCCGCTCGGCCATGGCCGCGAGCTTTATTTTTGGAGTTTCATCGTTGCGCTGCTGATGTTCATGCTCGGCGCCTGCATCACCTTCTATGAGGGCATCAGCCACATTGCTAATCCGCACGCGATGGTCGACGCGCATATCAACTACATCGTGCTTGGATGCTCGGTACTGTTCGAAGGCGCGACCTGGGCGATCGCGCTGAAGGAGTTTCGCAAGACCAAGGGCGGCGCCGGCTATGTGGAAGCCTTCGTGCGGAGCAAAGATCCGCCGTCTTACATGGTGCTATTTGAGGATACAGCCGCGCTGCTCGGGCTGTTCATTGCTTTCGCCGGCACGCTGTCGGCTCAGCTCTTGGCAATGCCGGTGCTCGACGGCGTTGCTGCTATTGGCATCAGCCTGGTGCTCGGCACGACCGCCATCCTGCTGGCGCGCGAGAGCAAGGATTTGCTGATCGGAGAGCCCGCGAGTCCACGGGTCTGTCAGGCTATTGTAGAAATCGCCAAAGCAATATCCGGCATCGAGCGCGCCAATGTGGTGTTCACGGTGCATCTGTCGCCGGACCAGATCGTCGCCGCTTTGAGCTTGGAATTCGCAGACAGCCTGACCACACCCGAAATCGAAGAGAAGGTGCTCACGCTGGAGCGCACCATTCACGAGGAGCTTCCGGCCGTGGTCGCGATTTTCATCAAACCGCAGACCGCGGGAACCTTCCAGTCGCGCCGGCGTCTGCTCGGACGTGTGTCCTGAACGGCGGTTAGCGGCGCCGAGCCAATGGCGCGAGGAGCGCCACCCCAGCGATCAACATAGCAGCCCCGAGCGGCCAGCGGATGCGCTCCCGCGCGCGGCCACGCAC
Organism: Alphaproteobacteria bacterium; assembly: GCA_034668785.1. Lineage (GTDB taxonomy): Bacteria > Pseudomonadota > Alphaproteobacteria > Rhizobiales > Xanthobacteraceae > CANKHA01. The sequence continues at coordinate 12,957 of JAXDOS010000174.1, read as the reverse complement.
CTCCGCCATGACGAATTCCTCGCCTTTGCGCATCTCGCCGTAGGATTTGAGAAAAGAGGAAATGCGCTGCACGGCAAAGTCGTCGAGCGCGTCTCCCTGGCTCCGGCTGCGCGTTTCGGCCACGTTGAGTTGGTCAGCCTCTTGGCGATAGCGTTCGGCGTAAACCCGCGCATCGTCGTAAGTCGCCGCCTCGGTGCTGTTGAGATAGGCCGTACGCAACGCCGGCAGGGCGTATTCGAGTGCGTCAAGCAGCGGCTGATCGGCTCGCGGCGCGATCATCAACTGCAACGCCGAAGCGGCGAGAACAAGAGCTGTGCCCCATCGGGCCACGACGCCGGCGCGATGCAGTGCATTGCCGGCATTGCCGTAGAGAAACGTCCGGACCGAACCGGCCAGCGCCAGCGTTATGCCGAAAGTGCACACCATTGCCGCGCCGGTTGGCAGATCGAAGGCGAAGGAAGCCGCTAGCCCGGCGGCGCTCGCCAGCGAGCCCATTCCCCAACCAAGCGCGAGTTGACGGCCGAGCGTGTCCGCGTAGAGGACGCCTATCATCGCGGGGATGATGAGGAATGAGAACACCAGCAGCACGCCCGCGAGCGCGACCGAACTCGTCACCACCACGCCGAAGGTGGCGTAGAACACAAATTCCCAAAGCCAGGAGTGGGGGTTGGCGGCGGACAGCCGATCGCGCAATGCAAAGTGTAGCAGCCCGATGGCGAGGTAGACCGGAACGATGCTCACAAGCTCGCCCAGGCCGGATGTCAGGATGTTTCCGGTCAGGATTTGCTTGAGGTGTTCCGCGCCCTGCGGCGCGCGATCGATCAGCAGGATCGCCGCCGCCGCAGCAACGACATAGATGACGCCAATCAGCGCCTCCTGGGGAATCCGGCTCGACCAGGCCCGGGTAAAGGCCAGCAGCAGGGCAGCCATCAGCGTGAATGCCAGGGAGTAGCCGTAGGTCGCCGCACCTTGCGTCGGATGGCCGAGCATGAAGGCCACGGTGGCGCCGAGCGCGGCGATCTGTGCCAGCGCCAAATCGACGAAGATGACTTTGCGGGCGAGAACCTGGATGCCGAAATAGGTGTGGATGCCGATCAGGCACAGAGCGACGAGAAACGGCGGCCACAGCAACGCGACAGCATCGTTCATTGGCTTTCCTGCGCCGCGAGCAGCGCCTCGATGTTGGCATCGAACAAGGAAATATAATCCGGCGCCGAGGTCAGCACGCCCACCGAGCCCGCCAGCAACACAGTCCCCGCTCCGCCTTTCTGCGCAAGGAACTGCGCGTCCTTTTCCGGCTCATAGGGCTGGCGCACGATGATGCGCACATTCTGCTCGCGCATGGTCCGGATCAATTGGGCCAGGTGGGCCGGGTTTGGCGGCACGCCGGGTTTCTGCTCGATGAAGCCGACGAAGTTCAGCCGGAAGCGGCGTGCAAAGTAGGCCCAGTCGTTGTGGTAGGCGATCATCGGGCGGCTGCGCACCGGGGCAAGCTTAGCCGACCATTCGTCGAGCTTGGCTTCGAGGCGCTTGAGGAAGGCAATCCGGTTCGCCTCGTAGTAAGCGGTGTTCTCCGGATCAACGCGTGCGAGCGCCTCCAGAATATTGCCGGTGACGATGTCGGCGTTTTTCGGATCCAGCCAGTAATGCGGATTGCCGCTGCCATGCGCGTGCCCGTCCGTGGGGCCGACGCTGGCGCCACGGATGTCTAAGATGGCGATGTTGGCGGAGGCGTCCACATATCCGGGTTCGCCGCGGCGGATGCGGTGAACATTCGCCTGCGCCAGCGTCGCTTGCGTGAGCAAGCGGTCGAACCACAGATCGTAGTCAAGCCCTACCCTGACGACGACACGCGCGTTCTTCAGGCGAAGCGCATCGCTGGGTTTGGTTTGGTATTCCTCCGCGTCGACATTGGCCGGCACGATATTGCTGACGTCGACGCGGTCGCCGCCGACGGCTTCAACCAAGCTGCGCAAATCCGTGGTGGTCGTCACCACGCGCAGCCGCTCTTGCGCCAGCCCCGGGGAGACAAATGCCAAACAGGCGGCAATGAAACCGAAACGCCACGTCTTCATGGCTCGAGACATGTGCTTCCCCTCCCCACCGCTTCGCTTTGCTCAGCGGGTGGGAGGGGAGTCGATTTCACCGCTTGACCCAAATGCTCTTTGGCATCAGGCAGTGGACGTTCTTCTCAGTGTCCGAAATGGCGCCAACCCGGCAGTCCATCGCCACGCTCGCCAGCCCGTAGGCATCCAGCCGCGCGATCTTCTTCTCATTCTCGAGAAGTTTGATCATGCCCATTGACGCGCCATCCATCGCTTTGTTCAGATCGGCGTCCTTGACGTAGCTGACGTAGTATTTCGAGGTTTCCTTGGTGGGCCGCTCCATGTCCTCCTTGCCGCTCTTTGGATTGAGGCAGTGGATGCCTTTCTTGACGTTGACCACCTGAGAGACGCGGCAGTCAGAAACGCTCGCCATTACTTTCTCGGCCTGTTCGGCCGAGATGTTCCGCTGCTCAGAGAGCAGTTTGACGGTTTGCGCTTTCGCCTGAGCCCAAGCTTTGTTTAAATCTTGGTCGAAGCCCATCGTGATCCACGACTTCGCCGTCTCGATGCGCGGAAAGTCGAGCGGCTTGCCCTTGATCACTTCCACCGTGATGTTGAATTCCTTGTAGGCGGTCTCGATGGCGGTGAGATTGACCTCGCCGTTGCCCTGCCCGGCGTGCGAATCCCCCGTCCATAGCAGCGCGCCGGGCACATGCACGGGAACGTAGAGCGAACTGCCGACGACGAAATCGCGGATATCCATGTTGCCCGCGAATTCGCCGGGCGGCACGCTGGAGTAGCGCCCGGGATCCTTGCGCGCGACCGCAAGCGTTCCCGGGAACGGACGCACCGGCAGCACGACGCCTGGCAGGAACTCCGTCGTCATCTTGTCGAGATCGAGGTAGATGTATTTGACTTGGCCGTCCTGATAGATGGTCGGGAACTCGCCGAACATGCCGGGCACGTTGAAATTGGTCGCGTAGGCGCGCGGCACGATCTTATTGAGCGTCACCTTAAGAACATCGCCCGGCTGCGCCTCTTCGATATAGATCGGGCCGGTCAGGGTATGCGGTCCGCGGCCGGGGAAATCGGTACGCAATTTCTTGATCTGCTCGATGGTGGCGCCAGGCACGACTTGATTGTGACTGTGCATCATCGTTTCCAGCACCACGGTGTCGCCGGAGTTGATCCGCAGCACCGGGGGCTGCGCGTTGTCGAACCAACCCCATTGCGTGGTGTCCAGCGTGGCCGGGAGCAGCCAAATCTTTTTGCCGGTCGGCAGGGTCGCCGTACGCAGTTTGGAATCGGCGGGCCCAATACCCGGATAGCCGCTGTTGAGCGTCGCGGTCGGCGCAAATTGCGGGGCGGCAGGTGCCGCAGCCGGCGGCGGCGCGGCGGGAGCAGCGGGTGCGGCAGCTCCGGGTGGAGTGGTTTGGGGCGCGGGCGTCGCCGGCGGCGTTTGTGCACTCGCCGCCATGCCGATGAGAAGCGCAACGGCTCCAACTGACACCCATTCCGCCGTGTGATGACGCCGCATGGCCGATTCCCCTTGTTTGTGAAGCTATGGTTCAAGCAAGCGGCGGGCCAGGTTGGGCTCGCCGTTCATAGGCCATTGTCACAGGATTCGACGCCGGTTCAAGGCCGGTTGCCCACTTCGTGGGCACAGCGCAGGTAGACGTTAGGCGGAGAGCATTCTCAGTTCGACGGCCGGTAAAAGCGCAGTGTCTCTGGGCCGATGAGCACGAGCGTGTCACCCTCGCGGCGCCAAGTCGTCACCTGATCGAGGGCGGACAGGATCTGCTCGTCGCCGCGGACCCGTTCGGGGGCGCAGGATCGGTCCGTCTTCGGTCCGGTCGACACTGTGATGGTATCCTCAACAACCACGATTTGTCCCTGCACGCTATTGCACCACAGATCGATGGAGATGGCTCCATTAGCGGCAATCTCCAGGCTCGGGACGTGTTTCGATCCGCGCATCGGCCGGGCGTCAAGCAGAAGCTCCTGGTCGAAGGGAAATTGACGCTCGGCTGCGCGAAGCGAAGGACCTGGCGCGCCAGCAAAGGCCAACACCGCGAGGCAGGCGCAAGCCACTTCGCGCCCTATTTTGCAGCCCGTCATCTTATTATTGCTCCGCGATGCGGCGTTCCGACGCACTGAAGATGCCCGAAGCCAACGACGCTTGTCGACAGACGTCCAGACGTTTGAAGAAACCGTCTCAAGGTTCGCAAAATGAGCCCGCTAGGCTGCTGCGGTAAGGAATACAAGGTGGCGGCTCCGTGTTATCCTGGGATTGATTGCATGCCTCAAGCAAACGTATCTAGGGAGAGATTAATGAAAAACGTCGTTGCACGTGTTGCGGTCGGCACAGCCCTTGGCTTGTTCGGCTGCTTAGGGCCGTCTTCGGTGAAGGCCGGTACCATTATTGACGATTGGGCCAGCGTGAAGGCCGAGGCCGCACCCGAGCTAAAGCCGGTCACGATTGATCCGAAGACCACAGCGGTGCTGGTGATGGACTTGGTCAAGGGGTCTTGCAACAACGAAAGACGCCCGCGTTGTGTCGCCTCGATTCCGGCGCTGGCCAAGTTTCTGAACGACGCCCGCGCCAAGGACGTCACCATCATCAATACGGTTGCCGGCACAGGCACCGTGGCCGACGTGCTTCCCGAGGTTGCACCAAAGGCCGGAGAGGCCGTTTTGACCGGCACCGTCGCGGACAAGTTCATCCGCACTGATCTGGAAAAAATGCTGAAGGACAAAGGCATCACCACTGTCATTACAGTGGGAACAGCAGCGCACGGCGCCGTCCTCTACACTTCCAGCGATGCGGCCTTCAAAGGCTTCAAGGTCATCGTGCCGGTAGACGGCGCCTCGTCGGAAAATCTTTATGCGGAACAGGCCGTGGCTTGGCTCCTGGCCCGCGCGCCGGGAGTGTCGCAACAGACGACCCTGACCAAGTTCGACATGATCAAGTTCTAACACATCGGCATGTTTCAACGCGGCGCGACTTAAGCGGCCGCACCGGGAGGAAGGCATGGACCAGCGTATTATTGACCTCTACGACCGCTTCACCCACGGCTTCATCGACCGCCGCCTCTTTCTTGAGCGCGCCGGCGAAATCGTCGGCTCGGCCGCAGCAGCGGCCGCGCTGCTGCCGCTGCTGCGATGCGATTATGCCAAGGCGGAAACCATCGCCGCCAACGATCCGCGGCTTGCCAATGAGAAAATTACCTACGACACGCCCGCTGGGAAAGTGTCTGGCTATCTCTCGCGTCCCGCAGCCAAGGGCAAGCGCCCTGCTGTCGTGCTTATTTCCCAGAATCGCGGACTCAACCCGCATATCCAGGACGTGGCACGGCGGCTCGGGACTGAAGGCTATCTCACGTTGGCTCCCGATCTCCTCTCACCCTTCGGCGGCACCCCGGCCGACGACGAGCAGGCGGCCAAGCTATTCGCCGAGAAGATCAACCGCGAGGACATGACAATCCCAATAGCAACGGTGTCGTTCCTAAAGACGCATGCGGAATCGAGCGGCAAAGTCGGCATCGTTGGCTTCTGCGTAGGCGGCGGCATGGTGGACCGGACGGCCATGAATAGCCCGGACCTTGATGCGGCCGTCGCCTATTACGGGCCGATCCCTGCCGACAAGAGCAAGGTCAAGGACATCAAGGCGCCGCTGTTGCTGCACTACGGCGGACTCGACACCAATCTCAATGCCGGTATTCCGGCATGGGAGGAAGCGTTGAAGGCGGCGGGCAAGAAATACACAATCTACATATACGAAGGCGCCAACCACGCCTTTACTGACGACACCGCAGGACCCCGCTACAACAAAGCCGCGGCCGATCTTGCCTGGGGCCGCACGCTTGCCTTCTTCAAGGAAAATCTCGGCGCGCCGCCGAAGGCAGGGTAGCTCGATTCTAATTCTGCAATCCTGTAGATGACGCTAAAGGCAGTGAGAGCGCAGCTTGGCATCAGCTGCGCTCTCGCACCTCCCAGTCGCTGATGATGAAAGTCGCGCCCGCCACCACTCCCGTTCCGGTGATGACCGAATCGACCAAACCTTCCAGCGTTTCATCACGAAAGGCATTGCCGCCCGTGCGGCGCAGCACATATTCCTCACCGCTCTGCGTACGCAGCACCAAGCCCACGTGATCGCTTTTCGAGCCCGGGGAAAGTCGCGTGCGCATAACTTTTCCTGTAATCTGCTGCTGTTGCATCTCACCTTCTGATGTATTCTGACAGATCAATCACGCGATTATCCTGCGCATGGGCAACGAGGATGCGCGTGAGCGGAACTCCTGTGGTTTTCTTTTTGCTGGTTTTTGACCGATCAGTGACAACGAGCACCTTCTGCTGCACTCCGCGCGCTTTCATCTCCTTATGATAGCCGTCGCCTCCAACAATTTCATAGGCCTCGATCGCGTCGGCTTTCACCCGAAATCCTCGCTGTCGTGCAAGCGTATTTACAAGTTTGTGTAGGTTCGTCTTGCGGGTGATCTTTTTTCCCGGGAAGCCGGAGCTGTCCGCTGCCGCCTTGCCAAATGCGACCAAGGCGATCCGTCGGGTTTTTCGCGCCTCGCGGTGGTCAACCATTTTTGACATTTGTTTGGCGTGCGGCGTGTCGTTCACCACGGCCCGCAGGGAGGGGTCCGCAAGAAGAATAAACTGAGCCAACGTCTTGAGATTAACCGGATCCTCCATCTTCTGGCCCTGTACGAACTTCTGTCGCGCCTGCAAACACGCTCTGCCGATTGAGGCGCTGGTCAAGATATTGATAAGGAAATACTGAGCGATCAGGTCCGCGCTGCCGTTACCCTCCTCGGGTCCATAGGCGGTCGTGGTGCTGCCGAAGAACGCGATAGCGCCGGCGTTGAGATAGGCATTGGAGATCGGCCATTTGCCATCCGCCCAATTCGGATCGAAAAGTTGCGCGCCGAAACAGCATTCAGCGGCAACAATCGTGTTCCGCTTCGCCCCTTTGGCCACGTCTTCGCTCGTCATCGACACTGGATACTGCTGACCACGCTGGCCATAGAACTGCGGGTCGACCTCGCCGCCGTGGCAGTTAATGAAGTGCGATAACGGCGCGAGCATTTTGCGAGTGCTCGGACTGCCGGTCGGCGGACAAATCTTGATCGTCTTGCTACCGAAGATATTGTCGACGCTTTCGGCGGTCGATTTCTGCCACACGGAGGCGGAGATGGCGAAGTTTGCGAGATAGTCGTCGCGCTTGCGGCTTTTGAAAGCCGCCGCGCCTTTAATCTGGGACAATAGGAAGGCCGGATCATTCGCTCCGGTAACGCCGGGAATGCGTCCCACCACCCGGGTGACCGCTGCATAGGCGGCGGCGTCGCGCTTGGTGAAAGGCGCGTCGCTCGCGTAAGGCAAGTCGCTTGGTACGTTTTTGTCCTTGTCTCCCGGTGTGGGGTTGTTCAAGGCAAGATGCGGAAGTACATCCGGTCCGTCCAGGAGCACCAGATAATCAGCCTTGGTTGCTGCGTAGATTGCATCCACTGCATCTTTGCACTGACGTTCACTGGTGGCGGTCGATACCGCTGAACCTTTGTACTTCTTCATCTGGCCGGCATCAGAGATATCGACCATTTGGGTTTTTAGGCCTCTATCCTTATCCGCCGCGATCAAAGTTTTGACAGCGGCTACGATCTTCTGAACGCCATGGTCACCGTATTTTTTCTTTAATGCTGCGATGTTCGCAATCAGAATTTTATCCGGCATAACCCCCTCCTATGTTAGGGCGCTACCTTTACGCGAACATCCTTAGATTGCAATACGACACGCTCGACCGATTGTCGCCGCGAGAGGCCGCCGCTTTATCCGCCGTAGAGATAATTCGGCAGCCATAGCGTCATTCCCGGCCACAAATACATGATGATCATGCAAAGGATGATGACCAACATATAGGGCATCATGCCGGCGAAGATCTGGTTGAGCGTGACATGCGGCGGGGCGACGCCCTTCAGATAGAACGCCGACATCGCCACCGGCGGCGACAGGAACGCCGCTTGCAAATTGACGAACACCAGCGTGCCCCAGAGGATCGGGTCGATGCTAAAATGCTTCAGCATCGGCAGGAAGATCGGCACGAAGATGATGATGATCTCGGTCCATTCCAGCGGCCAGCCGAGCACGAAGATGATCGCCTGCGACAGCAGCATGAACTGTATCGGCGTCATATTCAGCGAAAGCACCCACTGCTCCAGCAGCGCCTGCCCGCCGAGGATGGCGAACACCGCCGAAAACAGCGCCGAGCCGACGAACAGCCAGCACACCATGGCCGTGGTCTTCGCGGTTAGGAAAACCGCCTCCTTGGTGCGTTTCCAATCCAGCGTGCGGGCGTGAATCGCCAATAGAAACGCGCCAGCCGCGCCGACTGCGGCGGACTCCGTCGCGGTGGTTATCCCGAACAGGATGACGGCGAGAACGACAACGGTGAGAATGCCCAACGGCATCGTCGATGACGTCAGGAGTTTCACCACCTGAAGACGCTCGGCGTTGAACTTCGAGTAATAGCGTACCTGCAGCAGCGCGCAGACGGCGACGATGCCAAAGAACCAATAATAAAAGCTCGCCGCCGGTCCCTGCTCGGCCGGCGTAGCCGTTGCCGGCCCCAGTCTGCTGCCGAGCTGTTCCACCCCGGTAACCGCGGCTTCGACCGCGGCCTGCTGGTGAATGACGACATACCACCAGACCGTATAGAGCGTGCCGGCGACGATCATAAGCGGGACTAGCGCGTAGCAAAGATTGGCAAGCAGCATCCCGTAACTGACGCGGTGTCCATCGGAATCGATCTGCGTTGCCTTTGCCGGCGACAGCAGCGCGCGAACCAGCGCGACTACAATGTTAGGCGAATAAATCTCTTGGAGCTTGGACACCCAGGCAGGGATAGGCACGCGTGTCTGTTCTTCCGGCAACGGAGGAGCGATCTTCGGGTTAATCAGCGCCCAGCCGATGATGTAAACCAGGTAGAGGAACGACAAGAAGAAGCCGGGAAACATCGCGGCGGCATAGAGCTTCACGACGGATTGTCCGGCCACGGCGGCATAGACGATGATCATCACCGAGGGCGGGATCAAAATGCCGAGCGTGCCGCCCGCGGTGATGACGCCGGAGGCGAGCTTCACGTCATACCCGGCGCGCAGCATGGGATTGAAAGCGATGACGCCCATCAGCACCACGACCGCGCCCACGAGGCCCGAGGCGATGCCCCAAAAGGTGCAGACGATCAGCGTCGCGACCGCGAGCGACGCCGGCACGCGCCGGAACGCGAGCTGGATCGAGTAGAACATCTTGTCCACCAGCGCGCCGCGCTCCATCACGTAGCCCATGAGCACGAATAGCGGGATGGAGATCAGGACATCGTTGGTCATCGCCCCGTAGGTCCGTTGGACCATCAGGTCGAACACACGGTTGTCGATCAACGGCTGGGCGGCATCGTAAAAGGCGATGAAGCCGAAGAATATCCCAAGCCCCATCAAGGTGAAGGCGGTGGGGAAGCCCATCATGATCACGACCACGATGAGCGCCAACATCAAAAGTCCCAGGGCGGGGTCGCTCATGTGTTCAACTCTCCGCCCATGCCGCGCTGACGGGCGGTTTCGTCGATCTCATGCGCGCGCTCGATTGCGATCTTGCGCGATTCCTCATCGACATATTCGCTGTTCGCAAGCTGCTCCTCGATGACGTCGATTTCCGCAACGTCCTTGAGCCGGCTCGGCCAAACGCCTGTCTTAAGGCAGACCACGCAGCGCAGGATCTCGGCGATGCCTTGCAGTATGACCAGCCCACCGGCGATCGGAATGACCGTTTTGAAGTGATAGACCGGTGGGCCTTCCGCGGTGACATTCGAATGTTCGGCAATGCGCCAAGAGTCGCCGGCATAGTCCAAACCGGCGTAGATCAGCGCGGCGATGCCGGGAATGAAAAAAACGAAGTAGAGTACGATGTCGAGCGCGGCCTGAGTCCGCGGCCGCATCGAGCTGTAGAGAAAATCGCCCCGAACGTGCGCGTTCTGCGCGAGCGTATAAGCTCCGCACAGCATGAACAGCGTGCCATAGAACATATTGCTGGCATCGAAGATCCACGCCGTCGGCATATTTAAGATGTAGCGCTTGAAGACCTCGCCGCAGACCAGCAGCATCAGCCCGATGATCAGCCACGCCGCGGCTTTTCCGACCCACGTGCTGATGCCGTCGATCGTGTAGAGGAGGCGCTGGACGTTCATGGTTGCAATGCCGGGAGCCAGGGTTAGACGATGCAAAGCACCACCCGGTGCCATACCGAATGGTGCTTTGCTAGTTCAGCGGAGCGTTAGATCGGTTTCTTCGCGTTCGGCCCCCAATAGTGATCGAACGCCATCTTGCGGCTCACGACGGTGTCCTGTTCCCATTGTGTCACGCGTTTGGCGAAGGTGAGTTGCGACTCGAGAATTTCCTTGAACAGCGGATTTTCCGCCGCTTTTTTCTTCGCGACTTCGTCGTAAATTTCGAGCTGCCTTTTCAGCACCGACTCCGGCGTTTTGTAGAACTTGACGTTGTCCTTAGTCTGCAGCTCGATGTAGTCCTGGGAGTAACGGTCGATCGCCTTCCACGACATGTCCTGCGACGCCGCCTCGACAGCATTGGCGATGATCGCCCGCATCTTCTCAGGCAGTCCGTCGTATTTCGTCTTGTTGAACGTGATCTCAAACTGCTCGGCGTTCTGGTGGTAGCTTTGCAGCATGCAGACCTTAGAGACGTCGGCGAACCCGAGCGCGCGATCGGAGGAAGCATTGTTGAACTCGGCCGCATCGAGCAGGCCGCGGTCCATCGCCGAGACGATTTCGCCGCCGGGCAGCGCATTCACCGCGGCGCCCATGCCGGTGAACAGGTCAATGGAGATACCAACGGTTCGGTATTTGACGCCTTGGAAGTCTTCGGCCTTGGTGATCGGCTTCTTGAACCAGCCGAGCGGCTGCGTCGGCATTGGCCCGTAGGGGAACGAGACGACATTGGCGCCGACCGAATCATAGAGCTTGGCGAGCAGTTCCTTGCCGCCGCCGTATTTGTGCCAGGAGAGAAGCATGTTGGCGTCCATCGCATAGGCCGGGCCGGATCCCCAAAGCGCCAGCGCGGTCTGTTTGCCGTAGTGATAGACAAGCACACCGTGACCGCCGTCGAGCGTTCCCTTGGACACCGCGTCTAGCAATCCGAAGGCCGGCACCACGGCGCCCGCGGGAAGCACTTCGATCTTGAGATCGCCGCCGGTCATGTCGTTGACCTTCTTGGCGAAGTCGAGGGCATATTCGTGGAAGATGTCTTTCGAAGGCCATGTGCTCTGCCAGCGCATGCTGATCGGGCCTTGGGCCTTGACGACAGATGGTGCGGTCATTACCGCCGCGGCGGCGCCGGTCGCGCCAGCTGCAAGCAGGAATTTACGTCGGCTTGTTTTGGATAAGTTGGCCTTCGCCATAATGGTAGCCTCCCTGTGTGTGGACGCGCCCTGAGCCTTTTCTTCTCTGGTGCTCTAGAGCTTGACGGCATCATGCTATAATTGACGAACACCGGCATCTACCACTTTAGTCTTGCCCCTCCCCAGCACCAGGAAAAACGACTCGTTCGGGGGAGACAATCGTTATTGGCCGCAAAAGTCCGGCCTAGGCGAAATAGCAGGTCTTGAAGCCTTTGGTCCGCCAGCCACCAAATTCCAGCATTTGACCCCACCAAAATGCAAACGGGCGGCAGTCCTAGGACCGCCGCCCGCTATCAGTGTAAGCGCAGGTTATCGGTTTACTTAAGCGCTGACAGCGTGGTGTCGAATTTGAGCGTCGCGACAAAACGTGCCTTGCAGGCATCGTGACCGGTAGTCGTCACGCACTGCCCAGGAGTCGGGATGTTCGCGAGCCTCTTGTCGGTGTCCCAATAGCGCAGATCAAGCGTGACGGCCTTGTAGTTGAAGTCGAGGCCGACATCCCAATACGTGTAGCTGCGAACACCAAGGTTGAACGTGGGACCGGTGCCGTATTCCTGGCGACCGATCTCAGGATTGAGGGAGATGGTGATGCCGCCCGGGCTCCACGGTAGCGTGATGACGGCATTGGCAGAGTAATAGTAAGCGGTGCCGTTCCCGATCCATGGCGGCGCCAATGTGAATTTGTTGTTGAAGTTGCTGCCGTAATCAAACACGCCAGCAACGGTCAGCCAATCGTTGAACTTGTACGACGGCTTTGCATAGAACTCGCCGAAGCTGCCGAAGCCATTCGGCTTGCCGCCTGGATAGCCATAATAAACATAACCAAGATCAAGGCCGAAGTTGCCAAACGTCAAACGGCCGCCGCCGGTGATGTCGAATTCCGCATCGGCGAACCCGGTATAGAGGCTTGAGCCCCAGACGCCCGCATAAAGCTTAAGCCAATCGGTTGCCGTGTAATCCAGCTCGAAATAGCCCTGCACGGCAGGCTTGGCGGCGGATTGCGAAACGCCGCGCAGAACGTAGTCAGTCGTGAACGCGGTACCGAAGGCAATGTCCCACGGACTTACCACCGCCACCGGTGCCAACTTCTTTGCCTTGGCGGGCATATCCGCTGCCATCGCCGCCGTCGCCGAAACCGCAAGCGACGCTACTAAGGCCACCGCTACTTTTTTCATCGCCAACCCCTTTTTGCCTGAATCTGTGGTCAAATTGACGCATACCGGAGTGCAGTGCGGCAAGGCGAAAGCTGCGGCAACTGCTGCCTTTTTAGGCGAATCTGACTTTTTGCACGCAATAGTTGGAATCTGTGACTTGAATGTCACAATCAAGGACGGCAACTAGCGAGATGCTGTTCGCTGCGAAGAGGCGGGCAGTGAACCCGGAGCGGCGCCGGGGCGCCTACGCGGCGGCTTTCTTGCGGTTAGCCGCGAGTCGTTCATCGACC
>JAXDOS010000173.1:0-11800 GCA_034668785.1 Alphaproteobacteria bacterium | reverse complement strand
GCCTTCACCAGCCATTGCAAGCGGCTGCGGGTCGATCCGGAAACCAAAAAGAACAAATATGCCATCATCCAGGCCGAGGACGAGCTTTCCTCCATCGGCATGGTGATCGGGGCGGCCTGGAACGGCGCGCGCGCCTTCACCTCGACCTCCGGTCCCGGCATTTCGCTGATGCAGGAATTCATCGGGCTCGCCTACTTCGCGGAAATCCCGGCCGTGATCTTCGACGTGCAGCGCGCCGGGCCTTCGACCGGCATGCCGACGCGGACCCAGCAATGCGACCTGATCAACACGGCCTATGCCTCGCACGGCGACACCAAACACGTGCTGCTGCTGCCGGAGGACCCTTCAGAAGCCTTCGAGTTCGGCGCCACGGCCTTCGATCTCGCCGACCGCTTGCAGACCCCAATCTTCGTCATGCTCGATCTCGACATCGGCATGAACCACCGCATGTGCCGGCCTTTGACGTGGGACGATTCCCGCGCCTACGACCGCGGCAAGGTGATGACCGCCGAGGAACTGGAATCCGGCAAGGATTTCGGCCGCTATCTCGACGTGGACGGCGACGGCATCCCCTTCCGCACCCTGCCCGGCACACACCCGACCAAGGGCGCCTACTTTACCCGCGGCACGTCGCGCGACCGCTATGCGCGCTACACCGAGGAAGGCGGGGCTTACGTCGACAACATGCAGCGGCTGATCCGCAAGTTCGACACCGCCAAGGATCTGGTGCCGCGCCCGCTGCGCGCCAACGCGGGTAAGGCGACGCGCTACGGCGTGATCTATTTCGGTTCCACCAGCCCGGCCATGGACGAAGCCATCGATGTGCTGACGGCGCAAGGCAACCATCTCGACCGGCTGCGGATACGCGCCTTCCCGTTCCACCACACGGTCGACGACTTCATCGCGGACCACGATTTCGTCTTTGTCGTCGAGCAAAATCGCGACGCGCAGATGCGCTCCCTGATCGTCAACGAATGCGGCATCGATCCGGCGCGGTTGGTACCGATCCTGCACTACGACGGCACGCCGATCACCGCGCGCTTTATCACGAAGGTAATCAGCGAACGGCTCGATGCGCTCCGGGTAACCCCGCTGCGCAGGGTGATGACATGAGGATGCCGCGCGTCCTCCTTTCGTCATGCCCGGCCTTGTGCCGGGCATCCCGCTTAGGTTCGAACAGTGCAGCCCTCCTTATCGAGATGGCCGGGACAAGCCCGGCCATGACGATAGCAAACCAGGCTCGGCCATGACCTATCTTACCAAACCGAAATTCCAGCATCCGGACCTGCCGAAAAACGCGCTCGGCTATACGCACCGCGACTACGAGGGCAAGATCTCGACGCTCTGCGCCGGCTGCGGACATGACTCCATCACCGCGTCGGTGATCGAAGCCTGTTTCGAATTGTCGATCGAGCCGCATCGGGTGGCGAAGATTTCCGGCATCGGCTGCTCGTCTAAGACACCCGACTATTTCCTCGGCCAGTCGCACGGTTTCAACTCGGTGCATGGCCGCATGCCGTCGGTGCTCACCGGCGCCAATCTCGCCAACCGCGACTTGATCTATCTCGGCGTTTCCGGCGACGGCGACAGCGCCTCCATCGGGCTTGGGCAATTTGCTCACGCGATCCGCCGCGGCGTCAACATGCTCTATATCGTCGAAAACAACGGCGTCTATGGCCTGACCAAGGGGCAATTCTCCGCCACTGCCGACCGCGGATCGAAGAGCAAGCGCGGGCTGACCAACAACGACAATTCCATCGATCTCGTCGCACTCGCGCTACAGCTCGGCGCCACCTTCGTCGGCCGCAGCTTCTCCGGCGACAAGACCCAGCTGGTGCCGCTGATCAAGGCGGGCATCGAGCACAAGGGCGCGGCGCTGATCGACTGCATCTCGCCCTGCGTCGCCTTCAACAACCATGCCGGCTCGACCAAGAGCTTCGATTATGTGCGCGAGCATAATGAAGCAGTGAACCGGCTCGATTTCATCACCGGGCGCGCGCCGATCACCGTCGATTACGAGCCGGGAACGGTGGAACTGGTGCAGCAGCACGACGGGTCGACGCTCGCTTTGCGCAAGCTGGCCAAAGACTATGACGT
Source organism: Alphaproteobacteria bacterium (assembly GCA_034668785.1). GTDB lineage: Bacteria > Pseudomonadota > Alphaproteobacteria > Rhizobiales > Xanthobacteraceae > CANKHA01. The sequence continues at coordinate 9,703 of JAXDOS010000173.1, read as the reverse complement.
GCACGACCGTCTCGCGGCGATGAGTTACCTGCTGGAGCGCAACGCCGCGGGCGAGGTCATCACCGGGCTGCTGTTTGTCGAGTCGGATTCCAGCGACCTGCATGCCAGCGTGAATTCGGTGGAGCGGCCGCTCAATTCGCTGGGCGAAAAGGACTTGTGCCCGGGCTCGGCGGCGTTGGACAGGATCAACGCGAGTTTAAGATAGCTTTTCCCGGGCGCAGCGCGGCGCGAAGTGCTGCGCTGCAGACCCGGGATCATTACGAACTCCGAGTCTCGAACGGTCCCGGATCAGCGGGCGCACCGTTTCACGCTGCGCCGCATCCGGGACAGGGCTACTGCCCCGCGCAGGTGCTGACGTAGGTGCTCTGGTCGCCGCCAGTCAGCCCGCCCAACCCCGCCTGATGGTTGCAGCGCACGACTTTGTCGCTGAAGGTTTCGGCACCGGCGCCGCCGGTGGAACCGCGCGGCAAGATCGCGACCGTCGGCACCTGTGAGTAGCCCGGAACGGGCGGCGCCTGCAGCACGGTTGGAGCGGTACCTGGCGTCGCCGGCGGGGCGTAGGTCTGCATCGGGTAAAGCCCGGGCTGATTGCTCAGCACCGGAGTAGAGCTGCCGCGTACGGTCCGGCGTGTTCGTTGCTGGACAATCCGATGCGGCCGCTGCTTCACCGCGCGCGCCTGGGCGGGCAAGGGTCCCACCTCCACCCAAGAAGGTGCATTAAATTGCCACTGCACCGAGGGGCTGGCCACCAGCCACACCCCGGTCACAATTCCAATTCGGATCAGTCTGCGGGTATTCATTAAAATGATAAACACTTGAGGCCTTACATCCGCTAGGCCTATCAAGCAAAGGTGAACGGTTTATGCCTCTTCCGGCGCGTCTTCGATGGGATCGTAGCGGGTGAGGTCGAAGCCCAGCAGGTTCCACGATTGCACCATATGCGGCGGCAGCGGCGCGCTGACGTCGATGGTGCCCAAGCGCGGGTGCGGAATGGCGATGCGGCGGGCCAGCAGGTGCAGTTTGTCCTGAATGCCGCCTGGCAGTTCCCAATTCTCCTTGGCGAAATATTTCGGATCGCCAACGATGGGATGGCCTAGATGGTTCATGTGGGCGCGTAGCTGGTGGGTGCGTCCGGTCACCGGCTTCAGCGACAGCCATGCGAGCCGCTGCGCCGCCGTTTCCACCACGGCGTAATAGGTCACCGCATGGCTGGCACCCTCCTCGCCGTGTTGAGCAACGCGCATGAAGGACTCCTCCTCCCGCTCTTCCTTGGCGAGGAAGGTGGAGACGCGGCCCTGCTTTGGCCTGGGTACGCCAACGACTAACGCCCAATAAATCTTGCGCGCCGAGCGGGAGCGAAAATTCTTCGCCAGCGCCGCGGCGGAGAAACGGTTCTTGGCAACCAGCAGGCAGCCCGCGGTATCCTTGTCGAGACGATGCACGAGCCGCGGGCGCTGACCATCCGGGCTGCGCAGCACATCGAGCATGCCGTCGATATGGCGGACCATGCCGGAGCCACCCTGCACCGCCAGCCCCATGGGCTTGTTCAGCACCAAAACGTCGGCATCCTCGTAGAGCGTGATGGAGGCAAGGAATTCCCGAGTAGCGGCATCGGCCTCGCCTCGCGCCGACAGTGGCTTCGGAACGCCGAGCTTGAGCGGGGGAATGCGTATTTTCTGGCCGGCTTCAAGCCGCGCCTTCGGCTGCACGCGTTTGCCGTCGACGCGCACCTCGCCTTTGCGAATGATGCGCTGGATATGACTGAACGACAGGCCGGGAAAGCGCGCCTCGAAAAAGCGATCGACGCGCATGCCGGACTCGTCGGGCGTTACCTGGACATTCTGCACGGCGGTCGGGAGCGGCAGTGCGGGTTCCGGTACCACCTCAACGATGCGCGCCGGTTCAGCTTTCCGCGTGTAGCGGGGCGCGTCAGAACGCGTACCGCGTTTTTTTATCGCGAAACGTCCTGGACCGGTTTCGTTGCCTTGGCGCCGTCGCTTGGCGATGTCCCGGCCTTTGCCGCGCATTTTCATCTAGCTGCTCGCTGCCCGTTTGGCCTCTACAGGCTCCGTCAGGCGCGCCAGCGTGGGCATTAGGTTCGGCACATCCGGGAGAGCGATACCGAAAACATTTTCGAGGACGTCTTTCAATTCGGCAGCCGAATGCAACAAACGCCGCTCCACACGTCCATCTTGAAAATAGGAGGTGAGCAGGTTGTTGCGGAGCGCATGCCGGCAGCCAGGCGCTGGACGCGCCGCCACCAGATTGCTGACAAATTGGGAATCGGGACAGGTGGAGTGATACCAGTTGGTGATCTCGTAATCGACGGGATATTGCTCACGGAGATCGAAGCTATAGACCGGCGTCCATTCGTTGCGGATTTTTGCCTCAAGCAGGAAGTCGCCTGCCGCTTCCACAATCCGCATCGGGCCATGCGGCGTCGCCTGTTCGACACCCGCTTGAAGCCGTAACGGCGCGGTCAGGGTGACGCCGCCAAAGCCGACATCGGCGATATAGGGATCACCATCCACTTCCAGCAACAAAATCATGTGGCTGCGCGGTGGCGTTCCCTCTGACGCCGGCATCATCCACACCACCCGCGCGGCAAGTCCTTTCGGCCGGAAGCCCAGCGCGGTGAGGACATGACGGAAGAGCAGGTTTTGCTCGAAGCAATAACCGCCACGCCCAGCATCGACGAGCTTGCCTTGCAGCGAGGCATGGTCGAGACGGACCGGCCGCTTTAGCAGGGGATCGAGATTTTCGAACGGGATCGCCTGCGGATGCAGCAAGTGGATGGCGCGCAACGTCTCCAGAGTGGGAGCGCGGCTGCCGTCGTAGCCGATCCGGCGAAAATAATGATCAAGATCGAGTGCGCTATTCATTCGCTGCGCTCTTTCCGCAGCTTCGCCCAATATTCCAGCCGCTTCCTGATCTCGCGCTCGAAGCCGCGGTCGGGCGGATCGTAAAAGGTTTGCCGTTCCAGCGCGTCGGGAAAATAGTTCTGGCCCGAGAAGGCTTCTTCCTGGTCATGGTCGTAGGCATAGCCGCGCCCATAGCCTTCCGACTGCATCAGCTTCGTCGGCGCGTTGAGGATATGTTTGGGCGGCAGCAGCGAGCCTTCCGCCTTGGCCGTGCGCATGGCGGCGCCATAGGCGACATAGGCAGCGTTCGATTTCGGCGCGGTGGCGACATAGAGCACGGCTTGCGCGATCGCCAACTCGCCTTCGGGGCTGCCGAGGAAGTCGTAGGCGTCCTTGGCGGCGTTGGCGATCACCAGTGCCTGCGGATCGGCAAGCCCGATATCCTCCACCGCCATGCGGACGATGCGGCGCGCCAGATAAAGCGGGTCCTCGCCGGCATCGACCATGCGACAGAAGTAATATAGCGCCGCATCGGGGTCGGAGCCGCGCACCGACTTATGCAACGCGGAAATCAGGTTGTAATGGCCGTCCTGCGCCTTGTCGTAGATCGGCGCGCGCCGCTGCACCACCTCCTGGATAGCGGCGGCATCGAAAATTTCGTCGGCGCGCGCCGCCCGCCAGACTTCTTCCGCGAGCGTTAAGGCGGCGCGGCCATCGCCGTCGGCCATGCGCACCAGCGCCGCGCGGGCCTCGTCGTCGACCGGCAGTTTCTTGCCTTCGATGTCTTCCGCACGGACGTAAAGCTTCTCGATTGCGTCGGCATCGAGCGGCTTGAACACCAGCACCCGCGCGCGCGACAACAGCGGCGCATTGAGCTCGAAGGACGGATTCTCGGTAGTGGCGCCGACAAGGACGATGGTGCCGTCTTCCATCACCGGCAAAAACGAATCCTGCTGCGCACGATTGAAGCGGTGAATCTCATCGACGAACAGCAGCGTCCCCTGCCCGGTCTCCCGGCGCGCGCGCGCGTGCTCGAACACCTTTTTGAGATCGGCCACGCCGGTGAAGATCGCGGAAATCTGCTCGAAATGCAGATCGGTTTCCTGCGCCAGCAACCGCGCCACCGTGGTCTTGCCGGTGCCCGGTGGACCCCAGAAGACCAGAGAGCCGAGCGAGCGCGTCTCCAGCATGCGCGTCAGCGCGCCGTCGGGGCCAAGCAGATGGTCCTGACCGACGACTTCGGACAGTTGGGTTGGCCGCAGCTTGTCGGCTAACGGACGCGGGGCGTCGTGTTCAAGGCCCGCGGCGGCGAACAAGGTCGGACCGCTCTGTTTGGCGCGCGGGCTCATGGCGACGCCTTTTCACCGTCATCCTGAGGTGCCCGGCAAAGCCGGGCCTCGAAGGATGAGGGGCCGTCGCCCTTCGAGGCCTCAGGGTGACGGGGCTGGCGAGAGTTCATACTCATCCGCCGAACGTGATCGAAATCTGCTGACCGGCGCGCACCAGGGTGATGCGCCAGAGCCGCGCCGTCTGCTTGGTCACGCGGTCGAGGTCGCGCGTGCGCTCGATCTTCTCACCATTGACCGAAGCGACGATATCGCCGGGCTGGAAGCCGACGCTCTGCGCCACAGACCCGCTGGCAACGTCGATGATGGCAACGCCTTGGGTGGAAGTGTCCAGCCGCAAGTCGTCGGCCAGCGCCGGCGACACGTTGCTGACCTTGGCGCCCTGGAACGGCGAGCGCGCAGCGATGACCAGTTCCTCGCGCGGAGTATCGGGCGCGCTTTGCAGCGCAACCGAAAGCTTCAGTTGCTGGCCACTACGCATCACATCAAGCACGGCCTGTCCGCTGAGCCCCTTGGTGGCGAAACGATAGTCGAAGGCGTTCGGGTCATCGACCGTCTGGCCGTCGACACCCACGATCACGTCGCCGGTTTTGAGGCCGCTCTTAGCGGCAGGACTGTTGGACGAAATGCTCGCTATCATCGCACCGACGGGCCGCTTCAGCGCGAGACTTTCGGCGATATCGGACGTGACCGCCTGCAATTTCGCACCGAGCCAAGGCCGCTTCACACTGGCGCCGCCGCTCTTGGCCGACGCCGCCACCACGCGCACCATGTTTACGGGAATAGCGAAGCCGATCCCCTGCGAGCCGCCGGAGCGGGAGAAGATCGCGGTGTTGACGCCGATCAACCGGCCACCAAGATCGACCAGCGCCCCGCCGGAATTACCGGGATTGATGGCAGCGTCGGTCTGGATGAAAAACTGATAGTCGCTGATGCCGACCTGGGTGCGGGCGACTGCCGATACGATGCCGTGCGTCACCGTCTGGCCCACGGCGAATGGATTGCCGATTGCCAACACGATGTCGCCCACCTGCAGCTCGTCAGAATTGCCGAGCTCGATGGCGGGAAAGCGCTCGCGCGAATCCTTGATACGCAGCACGGCGAGATCGGTACGCGCGTCCTTAAGCACAATCTCGGCTTCGAACTCACGCTTGTCGGCGAGCGCGACTTTCACTTCGCTCGCGCCCTCGATGACATGATTGTTGGTCACCACAAGGCCGCTGGGATCGACGATGACGCCGGAGCCCAGCGAGCTCTGCTTCTGCTCGCGCGGCAGGCCGCCCTGCCCGCCGAAGAAACGGCGGAACAGCGGATCGTCGAAGAACGGATTGCGGTTCTCTATGACCTTGGCGGCATAGACGTTCACCACGGCGGGCGCCACGCGCTGGACGACGGGAGCGTAGGAAAGCTTCACCTCGGCCGGCGAATTCGGCAGGCGGCGATCCTGGGCGCCGACCGGCATGGCCAGCAGCGGCAGGCCAAGCAGAGCCAGAAGGGCAAATAGCCTACGAAAGCGCATGACGAAAATCCTCGGTCGGCGCGGCGGATATAGGCTTTTCCCCGCCGCAATTGAAGGGCGGGTCCGAGCCTCGGTCCCATCTTACTCGCGTGCGGGCAGCGTCCGTAGCCAAGCCACCAGCGCATCCACGTCGCTGTCGGTCAAATGGGCATACCAAGCGTAAGCCATCGGCGGCTTCATCTTATGCCCGTCAGGGGCGATGCCTTGCGTGATCGCCTGCTTAATCTCCGCGTCGCTGACAGCGCCGATACCGGCCTTTGGCGATGACGTGATGTTGGCAGAAACGGACACTCCATAAGGCCCGGGGAATTCGCGGCCGCCCTTGCCGAGGCCATTGCTGAAATCGGATACGCTTCTGAGGAACGGCGTATGGCATTCCATGCAATGGCCGACGGCGGCGAGATAGCGGCCGCGAACCACCGGATCTTTCATCGCCTCTTCGGTGATCGGGTTCTCCGCATCGGGATAGGGCGTGCGGCGGACTTCCTGCTTGTAAATGGGCAAGGGCACCGTGTTTTTGACCGCCGGCACGCTCCTGAGATACGCCACGATGGCATCCAGGTCGCCTTGCGTCAGCAGCTTGTAGAAATTGACCGCCATGATGGCGGCAACGGGAACGCCATTTGGACGAACGCCGGTCGTGAGCAATTTCTTGATGTCGGCATCGCTCCAGGTGCCGATCCCCGTTTCCGTGTCCGGAGTGATATTGGAAGCGGTGGCGTCGAAAGACGGAGTGTCGAAATGCATCCCGCCGGACAATTGCCGGTCGTTGATAGGCGCGCCGTCCTGACCCTTCGGCGTGTGGCAATTGCCGCAGGCCATGATCGTATTCACCAGATAGCCGCCGCGCTCGACCGGCGTCTGCGCCATGACACCTGAGCAAGCCATCAGACAAGCAGCGAGAGAGATTGTCCTTAAGCCAGGCATCATCACCTTCTTCTTGTTTGGCGCAGCAGGGTGCAGGATCGACGGCCCTGCTTGAGTTTGTTCATCAAGGCGCACGATGCAATAAAAAGGGCGGCCGAAGCCGCCCTTTGATTATGGCGTGACAACAGGTGCCGCTAGGCTGCGGCGGTTTCTTCCGCGTCCGCCCGCTTTGCCTGGACCGGACCGGAATCCTTGCCCTTGGCATCCACATCGCGGTCGACGAATTCGATCACTGCCACGGGCGCGGAATCGCCGAAACGAAAGCCGGCCTTGAGCACGCGCGTATAGCCGCCGTCGCGCTTCTTGTAGCGCGGGCCGAGAACCTCGAAGAGCTTCTTGACCATGGCAACGTCGCGAATTTCGGCAACCGCCTGACGGCGGGCGTGTAGATCGCCACGCTTGCCGAGCGTCACCAGTTTCTCCACGATCGGGCGCAAATCCTTGGCCTTCGGCAATGTCGTGACGATCTGCTCATGCTTGATCAGCGCTGCCGCCATGTTTCCGAACATGGCGCGGCGATGCTCGTTGGTACGGCTGAACTTACGATGAACTTTTCCGTGCCGCATCGCCGTGTCCCTCTCACTCTCTTCACGTCATGCCCGGCCTTGTGCCGGGCATCCACGTCTTCACCTGCCCACGCACACAAGACGTGGACGGCCGGGACAAGCCCGGCCATGACGAAAAGAAGCCTCAGTAATGATCCTCAAACCGCTTCGCCAACTCGTCGATATTTTCCGGCGGCCAGCCCGGCACTTCCATGCCGAGATGCAGGCCCATCTGCGCCAGCACTTCCTTGATCTCATTGAGCGACTTGCGGCCGAAATTCGGCGTCCGCAGCATCTCGCCTTCGCTCTTCTGCACCAGGTCGCCGATGTAGACGATGTTGTCGTTCTTCAGGCAGTTCGCCGAGCGCACGGAGAGCTCGAGCTCGTCCACCTTCTTGAGGAAGGCCGGATTGAAGGCGAGATCGGGAATCGCTTCCGCCGCCTGTTCCTTCCTCGGCTCTTCGAAATTGACGAACACGTTGAGCTGGTCTTGCAGGATGCGCGCGGCATAAGCGAGCGAATCGTCCGGCGTGATCGCGCCGTTGGTCTCGATCTGCAGCGTCAGCTTGTCGTAGTCGAGGATCTGACCTTCGCGGGTATTCTCGACCTTGTAGGAAACCTTGCGCACCGGCGAATACAGGCTGTCGACGGGGATGAGGCCGATCGGCGCGTCTTCCGGGCGGTTGCGCTCCGCCGCGACGTAGCCCTTGCCGGTATTCACCGTGAATTCCATGCGGATCTCGGCGCCTTCATCGAGATGGCACAGCACGAGATCGGGATTGAGCACGACGACATCGCCCACCGTCTGAATGTCGCCGGCGGTGACGACGCCAGGGCCTTGTTTCTTCACCACCATGCGCTTGGGCCCATCGCCCTGCATCTTGATGGAGATGTCCTTGATGTTCAGCACGATGTCGGTGACATCCTCGCGCACGCCGGAGATCGAGGAGAATTCGTGGAGAACGCCGTCGATATGCACCGACTGCACCGCCGCTCCCTGCAACGAGGACAGCAGGATACGCCGCAGCGCATTGCCCAGCGTCACGCCGAATCCGCGCTCCAGCGGTTCGGCAACGAGGGTGGCTACACGTTTGGGATCGGTGCCCGCCGCGACTTGCAGCTTGTTAGGTCTAATCAGTTCTTGCCAATTTTTCTGGATCACGTCTTCACCCGTCATCACGTTGAGCGGGACGTTTTTCGTCCGCGCACCCCACTCCGCCCGGTGGGAAAGATCGGCGGCGGCGGAAGGAAATCCAACCGCCGGATGAAAGTATTAGACACGCCGGCGCTTGCGCGGCCGGCAGCCGTTATGCGGTATCGGCGTCACGTCACGAATGGAGGTGATGGTGAAGCCGGCCGATTGCAAGGCACGCAACGCGGACTCGCGACCCGAACCCGGACCCGCCACCTCGACTTCGAGGGTACGCATGCCGTGTTCCATGGCCTTCTTCGCCGCATCCTCGGCGGCGACCTGCGCCGCGTAAGGTGTCGACTTCCGCGAACCCTTGAAGCCCATGGTTCCCGACGACGACCAGGCAATCGCATTGCCCTGCGCATCGGTGATCGTAATCATGGTGTTGTTGAACGTGGCGCTTACATGGGCGACGCCCGAAGCGATGTTCTTGCGTTCACGTTTCTTGACGCGGGCTTCCTTACCCATTCTCAACCCTTTCGCGGCTCGACGCCGGAAAACCCGGCGGCGTACTGTATCCAGCAGCCAAGCTTGCGCAGGCTGCGCCGCCTACTTCTTCTTGCCGGCGATTGCCTTGGCCGGACCCTTGCGGGTGCGGGCATTGGTGTGGGTGCGCTGCCCACGGACGGGAAGTCCACGGCGATGGCGCAACCCGCGATAGCAACCCAGGTCCATCAGCCGTTTGATATTCATCGACACTTCGCGCCGCAGATCGCCTTCGACCATGAAGTCCCGGTCGATCACTTCGCGCATCTGCAGCACTTCCTGGTCGGTCAATTGCGACACGCGCCGAGCTTCAGGAATACCCACTTTCCCCATGATCTCTTTAGCCGATTTCGGTCCGATGCCATGGATATATTGCAGCGCGATTACGACGCGCTTGTTGGTGGGTATGTTCACACCGGCGATACGGGCCACTGCACAACTCCTGCTAGCTGGCCGAGAGGCCAAGCCGATCTAAATCCAAGCTTTTTGGCGGATCACAAAGGTTAAGACGACACCCTCCCCTGCCTTTGGGGCCCGGCATCGCCTACAGTTCTCCGATGCCCTGTTCTTAATAGATTCCGCGTGGTTTCGTCAACTCCGCTGTGTTCCAATCGTGCGTGAAGGTTTGCTCCGGCCTGCCCCTGCGCGACCGGCGCTTTTGCGCCGGCTACCAGCCCTCCGCGAGGGGCTTTTCCGGCCCGCTGCCTTCTTTCCAGGCCCCTTCGAGGCGGTTTTTCCAAGGACCGGCCTGTTTTTTCCACCAGTCTTCTTGCCGGTCCCGGTTCCGCGGGCCTTTTTCGCGCCTTTTACCCGGCTGAGCAGCCGGC
>JAXDOS010000172.1:0-4512 GCA_034668785.1 Alphaproteobacteria bacterium | reverse complement strand
GCGATGTGGACGTAGACGGCGAGGAAGAACATCGCCGCGCCGTTGGCGTGCAGATAGCGCAGCAGCCAGCCGTAATTCACGTCGCGCATGATGGATTCGACGGACTTGAAGGCGAAGTCGACATGCGGCGTGTAATGCATCGCCAGCACGATGCCGGTGATGATCTGCACGCCCAGCATGAAGGAAAGAATGCCGCCGAAGGTCCACCAGTAATTTAGGTTGCGCGGCGTCGGATAGGCGACGAAAGAGGAATGCACCAAGCCCGCGATCGGCAGCCGGCGCTCGAGCCATTGCATGAATGGGCTTCGCGGCTGGTAGGTCGAATATCCGCTCATGATCAACCTTCAAAAAACCCGACGCGGATCAGCCGATCCGGATCTTGCTATCGGAGACGAATTCGTACGGCGGAATGGCGAGATTCAACGGCGCCGGCCCCTGGCGAATACGCCCAGAGGAGTCGTATTGCGAACCGTGACACGGGCAGAAGAAGCCATCGTAGTTGCCCTGGTGCGCCAGCGGAATGCAGCCGAGATGCGTGCAGATGCCGATCAGCACCAGCCATTGATCGTGGCCTTCCTTCACCCGTTTATCGTCGGCTTGCGGATCGGGCAGGCTGGCGACATCGACTTGGCGCGCTTCGTCGATCTCTTTCTTGGTGCGATGGCTCAGGAAGATCGGCTTGCCGCGCCAGAATACCTTGATCACCTGACCTTCGCCGATGGGCGTAAGATCGACTTCGATCGGCGCGCCGGCGGCGATGGTCGAAGCATCGGGATTCATTTGCGCGACCAGCGGCAGCAGGCTGGCAGCGGCGCCGACGGCGCCGACGGTTGCGGTCGCTATATAGAGAAAGTCGCGGCGTGTCGGTTCCGCCGAAGACATTGTTGTCACGGTAACCTTCTCCCTCAACGTGGCGATGAGGCCGCCTGCGCTGGGGACCATCGAGGAAAGCCACGGGCAATCCCGGATGCGGCGGGCGGACCGGCCGCGGCCGGTCCTGAAACGGTTTAGGACGGCGCAATCCGGCGGGGTTCTATTGGCACCCTTGTCCGCACAGTGCAAGCCCGCTCTGGCTATGATGTGCCAAGCTTGCATAAAGCCATTGTCTTGGACGCAACTCGCCTGTCGCCGGAGCAACCGCCCTGATGCGGATCGCACTTTTCCAGCCCGATATTCCACAGAATACCGGAACCATTCTGCGGCTATGCGCGTGTCTCGGCATCGAAGCGCATATCATCGAGCCCGCTGGCTTTCCGATCTCCGACCGCGCCTTCCGTCGCGCCGGCATGGACTATCTCGATCAGGTCGCCATCGTCCGCCATACGGGGTGGCGGGCCTTCGACGATTGGCGGCGCAAGGAAGGGCTGCGGCTCGTGCTGTTCACGACGCGCGCCTCCGTCTCTTATCTCGACCACGCCTATCGGCCCGAGGACATCCTGCTGTTCGGCCGGGAGTCGTCGGGCGTGCCCGACGAGGTGCATGACGCCGCCGACGCGCGGCTCTCGATCCCGTTGCAGCCCGGCTTGCGCTCGCTCAATGTGGCGATGGCGGTGGCCATGGCGGCGGGCGAGGCGTTGCGGCAGAGGGACCGGTAACCGCAACCCACTTGCAATTTTTGTATATGTTGACAATATACAAGTATGTTGACTTTCAGCCAAGTAGTTGGCTTCGAATGGGATGAAGGCAACAGCCGCAAGAGCTCCGATAAACATTCGGTTAGCCTAGCGGAGGCGGAACAGATTTTCGCCGATCCCCGTGTGCTTACGGCACCGGACGAAATGCACAGCCACAGGGAACCTCGCTTCCATGCTCTGGGAATAACAACAACCGGACGCTCGCTGCAGGCCACTTTTACGTTCCGTGAGGAAGGCAGGAAAATTCGAATTATTTCTGTTCGCCCTATGAACCGGAAGAAAGAGCGATCTATGAAAACGAAACTTAAACGCATACCCAAATTTCGTAGCGAGGCAGAGGAGCGCAAATTCTGGGAAAGCCACGATACAACCGACTACGTCGACTGGAGTAAGGCCCAACGGGTACGCTTCCCCAATCTAAAACTATCCACGACTGCGATTTCTTTGCGCTTGCCGCAAGATTTGCTCGACCGCATCAAGATCGCGGCCAATAAGCGCGACGTGCCTTATCAGTCGCTGATCAAGGTATGGCTCTCCGAGAAAGTGGATGCAGGTTGATATCGCATTAATGTCTGACGCTTCGAGGCTCGAACAGCGCAAATCCCGCGCGCGCGCGTGGTTCGAGGCGTTGCGCGACGATATCTGCGCGGCGCTGGAAATACTGGAGCGAGAGCTTCCCGCGGACGCGCCATTCGCCGATCAGCCGCCGGGCCGCTTTGTGCGCACGCCTTGGAGTCGCGCCGATCACAGTGGCCAAGCTGATGGCGGCGGCGGCGTAATGGCGCTGTTGCATGGCCGGGTATTCGAGAAGGCCGGCGTGCATGTCTCCACCGTGCATGGCGAATTTGCGCCGGAATTCCGCAAGGACATTCCGGGCGCGGCTAGTGACCCGCGATTCTGGGCATCAGGCATTTCGCTGATCGCGCATCCGTGGAATCCGCATGTGCCGGCGGTGCATATGAATACCCGCTTCATCGTCACCACGAAGTCATGGTTCGGCGGCGGCTCCGATCTCACGCCTGTACTCGACCGCCGGCGCACGCAGGACGATCCGGACGCGCTTGAGTTTCACGCCGCGATGAAAGCAGCTTGCGATGCGCATGCGGGCGTCGCCGCTTATGACAAATACAAGTCGTGGTGCGACGAATACTTCTATCTGAAGCACCGCAACGAGCCGCGTGGCATCGGCGGGATTTTTTATGACTATCTCGACAGCGGCGACTGGGATGCCGATTTCGTATTCACCCAGGATGTCGGCCGCGGGTTGTCGAAGGTCTATCCGGAACTGGTGCGCAGAAACTTCGGGAATGTTTGGACCGACGCTGACCGCGACGAGCAGCTGATCCGCCGTGGGCGCTATGTAGAGTTTAATCTGCTCTATGACCGCGGTACCATTTTCGGTCTGCGCACCGGCGGCAATACCGATTCGATACTGTCGTCACTTCCCCCCGTTGTGAGGTGGCCCTAAGTCGAGGGAAAATTAACGCTCAATTAACTACCATATTTAGAGAACTGACGTATTCGCATCCACATATAGAAACAGCTGTTGCTTCCAAACCACAGTTATTAACATTCACGCTGGTCTCGGCAATTGTCTATCGACTCAACGGCTTGGATGAATTCTATCCTCTTTTCCAGCGCCACTTACTGGCTATTACCAAGGGGGACCCTCATGCGTCATTTAACGCTCGCAACACTGGCCATCGCCGGCTTCAGTCAGGCCGCTTTCGCTGCCGACCTGCCAGTCAAGGCGGCATCGCCGATGACCGCAATGGTAGCCGCCTATAATTGGACCGGCCTCTACATCGGCGGCAACGTCGGCTACGGCTGGGGCCGTAACGAGAATGTCGTGGTCAATGAGACATTGGCCGGTGCGCCCTTCGTGAGCGGCACCTGGCCAGGCGTCGGTACTTTCGGCGCGCGCGATATGACAGGCGGCTTCGGCGGCCTGCAGATCGGCTACAATCTGCAAGCGGGAAACATTGTTTACGGCGTCGAGGCCGATGCTCAGTGGGCCGGAATCAAGGGTAACTCGGGTGCCACCCTCCCTTACATCGTCGGCCCGAATACCATCAGCGTCACGACCAACGGAAATCTCGATTGGTTCGGCACCGTTCGCGGCCGCCTCGGCGTCGCCTTCGATCGCTCGCTGCTCTACGTCACAGGCGGCGTCGCCTTCGGAAGAGCCAAGTACAGCCTGGCGATGACCGACACCTTGGGTTTTGTTGCCGCAGGCAATGCCAGCAGCAAGTCCACCGGCTGGGTTCTCGGTGCTGGCTGGGAATTCGGACTGGCACCGCAATGGACGTTGAAAGCCGAATACCAGTACCTCGACTTCGGCTCGACGACGCTCGGCGCTGGGGAAACCCTTGGCGGTCTGCCGACCGCGTTCGCGGTTGCGAGCAATGCAACCTCGAGATTCCACACCATCCGGCTCGGCGTGAACTACCGCTTCGGCCACTAAGAGCAATTCTGATCACGATTGGTTAGAAGATAAAGCCTCGGGCGAAAGCCCGGGGCTTTTTCATTTGTGGTCTATGACGGCTTACTCGCCGCCACTGCTGCGTCGATAATCCGCGCCAGGGCCTTTGTATCATCGGGAAATCCCGCCGCGATCCACGCCTGTTCGGCTGCGCGCAAAGCCGCGCCCAGCGCCGGACCTTTCTCGATGTCGCGCTGGATGAAATCCGCGGCCTTTAGCGGGAATACGGGCGCCGTCCACCTGTCCGGCAGCGTGACGAATTCGCGCCACTGCGCGTCGTCCGCTGCCGTGCCGGAACGCGCCCAGGCCAGCAGGACCCGGTCGAGAAAACGCGCCTGACCGAGTCGGTACAGCAGCACGCGCGCCGCGCTCTCCTCATCCGCCGGCGCAATGCCC
>JAXDOS010000171.1:0-5496 GCA_034668785.1 Alphaproteobacteria bacterium | reverse complement strand
GCGGGCGGGATTTGCAGTGGACTATTTGGAGGCCCGCCACGGCAAGACGCTCGAGCTGGTTGCGTCGGTAAAGAACGGGCCCGTCCGCCTGCTGGTCGCGGCGAAACTCGGCAAAACGCGGCTCATCGACAATGTCGCCGTCTAAATGACGATTCCGTCAGACCGAACCCGCGCTAAAGCAGCCCCAATTCCCGCAATTCCCGGCGCAACTCCTCCGGCATATGCGCCGCGCCGGGCGCTACGCGGTCGAGATCGCGCGGGGCGCGCTCGGCGTCGAAATAGCGCCAGCCTTGAAACGGCCGCAGCGGCCGCGGTTCCACCAGGACCGGAGCAGGATCCAACGCCAGCCGGCAGCGTCCGACGCCATCGCGGTCGGTGAACGGCCGCACTGCGAGCAGCCGCTGGCGGCACATCACCTCACCGCGGATGACCCAGTAGAGCGAACCACCGTCGAGAAGTTCCGCCGCCCGTTTCGGCACCATCCGCGTGGTGTGGATATGCTCCAGCGCCAGCCTGCGTTTCTTCCGCTCTTTTAGCTTTTCGCGAATCCAGTCCTCGAGATCTTTGACGGTATCACAGCCGACGCAGAGTTTGACGAGATGCAGAGCCATCGGATGCGTCACTCACTGCGGGCGTTGCGGATTGCCGGCGCTTGCAGGCGGCGCTGTGCGCGGCTTGGCCGGCGGCGGAACAGGCGCACGGGGCGCCGGCATGCGCGGCTCGACCGACACCGTACCGGTGTTTGCCGCAGGCTCCGGATTCATGATGCTGACCGGCGGTATCGAAGCCGCAGAGGGAAATTCAATCGCGCTCGGCGCCGCTGTGACAACGGCGACGCCCGGAGCAGGTGTTGCCGCAACTGTCGGGGAATTCTTTTGCTCGAGCCACATCGCCGCATAGCGCGCGACATTACTCTCGTAGGTACGCGCTTTGAGGTTGGTTTTGACCGCATCGGCATTGCGCAGCAGCGCGAAGGCCGCGCACAGCTCGGCCGTGCAAGCGTCCCGCGTTGCCAATACCTGGGCGACTAGCCCGAAGCGGTCGGCCTCGATCGAGCGGCGCAAGCTTACGAGTGCCGGATCGTAGCTGCGTTCGGCGCGACGGGCATAGGCCACTGCATCAGACAAGAGCGAAAGCCGCGCGCTCATGTAGGTAGTCGCCGCTGCCACGGCCTCCGGACTTGCGAATACGGCTTTTTCGCAAGCCTTCTCCACCGTCTCTCCGGCGTTGGCGTCGAGACATGCCAGTGCCGAGCCGGGCATGATAGCGCGTGCGGTAAGCTCCAGCGCGCGCGCGTCAAGGGTATGACGTTCGGCATTCAGTTCCTGCGCGGCTGAACGGTCCATTAGTAGCCATGCAGCCCAGGCACCGATCGCGACTACCGCAACAGCAGCGAAAGCCGCAACCGATCTGATTGCGCCGGAACGTCTGATCGCCATGACACCGATAAGGATAAACAGGAACGCGATAGCGCCTGCCACCCAAAGCGGCACCGCCACCGCGGCCGTTATAGTGTCAAAGCTCAGCATCCAGTCTTCCGTCGCGTTAGCAAGATGGATGGCTTGCGGTGGATTTCATTCAGCCTTCGCGCCGGAAACCTTCACCACTTCCGCCCACTTCTCGATGTCGGCGCGCAGATATTTGTCGAATTCCGCGGGACTCATGGGCATCGGCACGGCGCCCTGCTTCGCCCAGTTTTCTTTCACGTCAGGCCGGTTCATGACTTTGATGATTTCGGCATTGAGCTTGTCGACAATGGGCTTCGGCGTCCCGACCGGCGCCATGACGCCAAGCCAGATGGTCGCCTCGTAGCCCGGAACGCCCGCTTCGGCGACGGTCGGTACCTCAGGCATCACTGTGGAGCGTTGCTTGCCGGTCGTGCCCAATGCAATCAGTTGCCCGGCGCGAACGCCCTCTGCCATGACCGTGATCGCATCGAACATCATCTGCACGTGTCCGCCCATGACGCTGCTGCGCATGTCGCCGGAGCTTTTGTGCGGTATGTGGACGATGTCGGTCTTGGTCATCGCTTTGAACAGCTCGCCAGCCATGTGATACGGCGTGCCCGGACCGGAAGAGGCGTAGTTGAGCTGGCCGGGCTTAGCTTTGGCGAGTGTGATGAAGTCTTTCAGGTTCTTCACCCCTGTCGAGGGATGAGCCACCATAAGGAGATCGGAATAGTTGATC
Organism: Alphaproteobacteria bacterium; assembly: GCA_034668785.1. Taxonomy (GTDB): domain Bacteria; phylum Pseudomonadota; class Alphaproteobacteria; order Rhizobiales; family Xanthobacteraceae; genus CANKHA01. The sequence continues at coordinate 3,309 of JAXDOS010000171.1, read as the reverse complement.
GGCGAGACCGGGACGAAGTCCCGCATCAGTTGGAATGGCTTGTTGGCAATCAGCGACTCGTTGGTGGTGTGGGTATTCGACATCAGCAACAACGTATAGCCATCGGGGGGCGACTTCGCGACGGCGTCGGTGCCGATGATGGCGCCAGCGCCAGGCCGGTTTTCAACCACAAAGGACTGACCGAGCGCTTCTTGAAGATGCTGAGCCAGCACGCGAGCAAACACATCGGCGGGTCCGCCGGCGCCAAACGGCACAATGACGCGAACAGACCTTGTCGGATAATCCTGCGCCAATGCCGCAGACGGCGGCAAAACCACCGAGAAAATCGCCGCAGCCAGCACAGCGAAACGCCCAAGCATTTTCATTATTTCCTCCCACCATGAACGTGGCGCATTGAAATTTCCTCCCACCATGAACGTGGCGCATTGAACACGTTTGCACCCAGCCCCGGCAACCCCCTGCGGCGCGCTGCCGTTCAAGACGTGGTTACACGTGCAGCCCGCTAATATGACGAAGTGTCATCACCGGCCGTGTCAGAATGTTCATGGCGCGGTCGGAGGATCGCTACGCCTGTCGCTCAGCGATCGCGATCGAGCTGACTTTCCTTGGCGACGCGCTCGAAAGCTTCCCCGGTGCTCTTGATGCGATACTGATAATCGTCGCCTTCAGAGGGAAGCTGCTTGACGATGCGATAGCTGCCGCTGGCGCCAGGCCGGCCCATGGTGCCGGAGGTGAAATACACGCTTTGCCCCACCTGGAACTTGTGGGTCTTCAGGCTGATCTCGCGGACAGGTCCCGGCGCGGCAGACCTTTCGGCTGCGGCCTTCTTTTTCGCTGAATTTTTGTTCATGGAGGCACTATAGCAGCTAATTTCCCAGCCTGCTTTGAAAAATGCGGTAAGCGTAAAGGCCTCGCCCGCCCAACGGATCGCAAGAACAAAAATCATTTAACATCTGATGGTTATGAGATTTTCCTCTAGTAAGTCACTGGCGGGTGAAGCGCGCTGGCGCTGCTAAGGCGAACCATCACGCGACAGGAGAGTTGAATAAGGAAACTCGCAAACGCCAAGAGGCTGTCATGGAACGCCTAGTCTTCGTCTGTCCCAATAACCGCCAACTTGTGGATATCGGAATCGAGAGCGAATTGCAGACACTGTTGCGCATTCGCACCAATAAGGTTCGGGCGCGTTGCCCGTCGTGTGGTCAGTGGCACGAATGGCTGATCCGCGATGCACAATTGGCGAAAGCGGCCTAATTGACCGCGTAAGACCCACGCAATCCCGTATTTGAGAATTGTACCGCCGACGCGTTCACGCAATGCGCTCGAAAGCCAGCGCGTCATCTTTAAATCATACCTCAAACGAAAAGCCCGCCCCACTTTGCAGCAGGGCGGGCTTTCGATCCGAAGTCCGTTACTCGATGATCTGGATCACCTTTCGCGTCTTCGGCTCAACGATCACGCGCCGGTCATTGACCACCGCGTAGACATATTCTTTGTGATTGGGAATCGTGCGCAGTTGAACCGTGGCAGGCAGAGACTCGCCCACGGCTACGCGTTCGGTCACGCGGACCGACGGCGCCGACTCTCTGGTCACATAGGTACGCACTTCAGCCGGTGGCTCTGCAGCCGAACCGACAGCGGCACCGACTGTACCGCCCACAACCGCGCCCACTGGGCCGCCGACGATTGCGCCGGCCGCGGCGCCTCCAACCGCGCCTGTCGCGGTGGACGCCTGGGCTAAGCAAAGGGTCGGTGACAAGACGGTAAGGGCTACTGCTGTAGCTAGCATGTGTTTGCGCATAGGGTTCTCCTTTTTGGCACGCCAAAGGATAACGGCTTCGCAGCAAAATCGTTCCTGCAGAGAATCACATCTGCACGTCAAACACATTGCCCGCATCGTGGTGCTTATAAATTGCCACCAATCAGATGCATTTTTTACACAAACTTCGACCCGGTGGAACTCTCGAAGGTGCAACGGAGTTCCAAATACTGGCCCACGCGATCCGCGTGAGAGCGATAAATAGGGAGAGCTTTCCGATGAGGAATACATTCTTGACCACCACGGCGGCTGCGGCACTTTTGGCCGGAGCACAATTGGCTTCAGTGCAGGCCATAGCCCAGGCGCCCGAACAGCAAAAGGCGGCGCCAGCCGAAATCAACAAGTCCAAGAGCGACGCCAAGAGCGACGAAAAGTCGATGGACAAGTCTCAGAGCAAGGACCAGAGCAGCGCCCAGAAACCCGCTCAGAATGCGCAGGCTACTGGGTCCAAGACCGAAACCACGGGACAAGCTGCTCCTCAAGCTGCCCCTGCGGCCAAGGACACTAAGGCGCAGGACACAACCAAAACGGATACCAAGGCACAGGACGCGCAGAAGCAGGATGTGTCGAAGCCACAGAATGCGCAGTCCGGCTCCGCCACGCAGAATGCTCAGACACCCAGCTCAAGCAACTCGGCTCAGGGCCAGACCGGCTCCGGAACGTCGAGCGCAAGTTCTACCACAAGCTCCGGCGCGGCCGGCGCGAATGTCACTCTGAACACCGAGCAGAAGACCAAAATCCGCGAAACCGTCATCAAGCAAAGCGGCGCTCCACGGGTCGCCAATGTGAACTTCTCGCTGTCGATCGGAACCGCGGTTCCAAAGACGGTGAAGCTCGCACGGGTGCCGAGCACGATCATCGAAATCCAGCCGGCTTGGCGCGAGTATGAGTATTTCCTGGTCGGCGATCAGATCGTGATCGTCGATCCGAGGAATATGCACATCGTTGCCGTCCTCGCGGTGTAATCGCTAAAGCAGAATGAGAAAGGGCGGCCCGTCGGCCGCCCTTTTTTATTGTCGCGCGGCATTGCGCTTTGGGAGGGGACAGCATCCACTGCGCGCCCAGGCAATACGCGCAGGATAGTTCGATGATCGTCCGTCTTCCCGGCAGTAGGCCGACCCGCTGCCGTGCCGTCGTTTATGGCAACTTCGTTTCCGCCGTCGCCACCTCCGCCGACAAGGTGGCGTCCATGTATGAGCAGACCCGGAAGGCGCTTGCGGATATCGACGCCAGCCTGGCTGAAGCCGGCACGACCAAGGCCAGCATCCTCACGGCGATGGTCTATATAGCCGACATGGCGCAAAAATCGGAGATGAACCGCGCCTGGGACGAGTGGGCGGACATCGAGAATCCGCCGATGCGCGCCTGCGTCGGCGCCGTGCTCGACGGCAAGACGCTGGTTGAGATCGTGGTCACCGCGGCGAAATGACGGCGGACGATTACGCCCGAATCTCCTGACGCTGAAACACCACATACCCAGCGACGAAGAG
>JAXDOS010000170.1:0-6220 GCA_034668785.1 Alphaproteobacteria bacterium | reverse complement strand
TACCGATCGAATACACCGAGGCAGGTCCCAAGCTTTCGATCCGGGTGCAGGAGCTGTTCGGCCTCGACCGCCATCCAACCATAGCGGGCGGCAGGATCCCCCTGATCATCGAATTGCTGTCGCCGGCGCAACGGCCGGTGCAGGTGACCCGCGATCTGCCGAGTTTCTGGCGCGGCAGCTATGCGGCGGTGAAATCCGAGATGCGAGGCCGCTATCCCAAACATCCATGGCCGGATAATCCTACCGAAGCGGCGCCGACCCGCCGCGCCAAGCCGCGCAAAGATTAAATAGTTGTTTCCTTTGCTGGCCCTAGGCTTTCACGGAATGCGGGTGAGCCAACGGGGTCGCGGGCCGCTATTATGCGGGCCTGATTCGCGCGACAGCGCGACCGCTATTGTTGAGGCCATGATGCGCAACGAAAGCGAACAGGCCGCTATCCTGATCAAGACTCGCGCGGGCGACGTGCCGATCAACGTCGGGCTGGTGCTCGGAACGGGCCTTGCGGCAATCGCCGACCATCTCGTCGGGCCGGTCAGCATTCCCTATTTGGAGTTTCCCGGCTTTCCCCGGTCCGCGGTTGGCGGCGGCGATGCCGAACTTATAATTGGTGCGCTCGGTACCGCACGCGTCGCCATCTTGAAGGGACGCTCAAATTACCATGAAACCGGCGATATCGCATCGATGCGCGTGCCGCTGGAAACGGTGAAGCTTCTCGGCGCCGACGCCGTGGTTCTCGTCAATGCCGCAGGCTCCACCAAGCCCGAAATCGCGCCCGGTACCCTGCTTGTCATCCGAGACCATATCAATTTGAGCGGCCTTAACCCGCTTGTCGGGAGTGACGAAGAAGGCCGGTTCGTCGATATGAGCGCGCCTTACGACCCGACCATGCGCGAGCGCTTCGTCATGGCTGCCGCCAGCGTCAGCCGGAAGTCCAACGAAGGCGTCTATATGTGGTTCCCTGGGCCTTCATTCGAGACACCGGCCGAAGTGCGCGCTGCTCATCTGCTTGGGGCCGACGTCGTCGGCATGTCTCTGGTGCCCGAAGTCGTGATAGCACGCCAGCTCGGCTTGCGCGTGCTCGCCATATCCATGGTGACGAATTTCGCCAGCGGCGTCCGCGTTGAACCTTCAGAGCGGGATACAATGCGTGTTGCGGGAGCGACGATGTTGTCATTGACACGCATTCTCGTGAAGTTTTTCGAAATCTGGACGGTCGGTGGCCCAGCGCGCAAATAAGTCGGCTGATTTACCGCGCCGAATTTTTGTTTTCTGCTTAATCACTTGGTCACCATCCACGCCAAAAGCGACAAGTATCTTGATCCTATTAGGCACGCGTTGGCGCGCGGCGTGGTGTGATCCGTCCGGTTCATGGATAGGATCATGCGACAACTCATCTTCGGTGCCGGAATCTTCCTCGTTGCCGGTGGGTTCTTGGCCAAAAGCATCGACAAAAGCTCGCTCACGGCTTTTCCATCCGCGCCTGTTGCGATGGTGGCGAGCGCCGAGCCGTCGGCGGTGGCAGCAGGGGCTAGGACCGTGGTCGTTCCACGCGACAGCCGCGGACATTTTCAAGTCAATGCACGGATCGATGGCCGGCAGATCGGCTTCATGGTTGACACCGGGGCGTCGGCGATCGCGCTGACCGCGACCGATGCCCGCCGTCTTGGTTTGCATCCGGCGCCGCGAGAATTCACCGCCCAGGTCAGAACCGCAAACGGCATAGTCCGCGCCGCGCAGACGCAGCTCGACCGGGTGCAGATCGACGACGTTACCGTTCGCAATGTCGCTGCGCTGATCATGCCGGATGAGGCGCTGGGCGAGAACCTGCTCGGGCTGTCGTTTCTTTCCAAGCTGCGGCGCTTCGAATACAGCAACGGCAAGCTTGTGCTGGAGCAGTAAGCCCTCCGTCATGCCCGCGCTTGTCGCGGGCATCCACGTCTTTGTGTCCTTCAAAGAAGTAAGGCGTGGATGGCCGGGACAAGCCCGGCCATGACGGCTCCTCCAGAGGCAACCATTCCCGGCGCTCTTCGTTTAGGTTATTGCTGCCCTCCGGCCGTATTTCCCCCTTCGAGGATATCGATGTTTCCCAAGCCAAAGTCTGCGCTGACGCCCAACACCTATGCCTACGAATCCGAGCCGCTGGTGAAAGCCACCGGCTTTCGCGAATACGACGCGCGCTGGCTCTTGGAAAAAGAGATCAACCTGATGGGAATCCAGGCGCTGGGCATGGGGCTCGGCACCTTGATCCGCGAAATGGGCGTGAAGCCGGAGATCGTCACCGCCCATGATTTCCGCAGCTATTCGGCCTCGGTGAAGATGGCGCTGGTTTCCGGCCTGATGGCGGCGGGATGCAAGGTGCACGACATCGGACTGGCGATGACGCCGATGGCCTATTTCGCGCAATTCGATCTGGACGTGCCCTGCGTCGCCATGGTCACGGCTTCGCACAATGACAACGGCTGGACCGGGGTGAAGATGGGCGCCAATCGCCCGCTGACCTTCGGACCCGACGAGATGACGCGGCTGAAGGACATCGTGCTCGGCGCGCAATTCAAGCTCCCAGGCGGCGGCGCCTACGTCTTTGTAGAGAATTTTCCTGCGCGCTACATCGCCGATCTCACCAAGCGTCCCAAGCTCAAACGTAAGCTCAAGGTGGTCGCCGCCTGCGGCAACGGCACCGCGGGCGCCTTCGCGCCGAAAGTGCTGGAGGCGATTGGTTGCGAAGTGGTGCCGCTCGATTGCGAATTGGACCACACATTCCCGAATTACAATCCGAATACCGAAGACATGAAGATGCTGCACGCTATGCGCGACGAAGTGTTGCGCACGAAGGCGGATGTTGGCTTGGGCTTCGACGGCGACGGCGACCGCTGCGGCGTGGTCGACAATACCGGCGACGAAATCTTTGCCGACAAGGTCGGCGTCATGCTGGCGCGCGACATGTCGACGCTGCATCCGGGCGCGACCTTTGTCGTCGACGTGAAATCCACCGGGCTGTTCCTCACCGATCCGGTGCTGATCAAGAATGGCGTGAAGGCCGACTACTGGAAGACCGGGCATTCCTACATCAAGCGCCGGGTGAACGAGCTGGGCGCGCTCGCCGGCTTCGAGAAGTCGGGACACTTCTTCTTCAACAAGCCATTCGGCCGCGGCTACGACGACGGGCTGATCTTCGCGCTGGCGGTTTGCGACATGCTCGACCGTAATCCGCAAAAGAGCATGGCGGATTTGAAGAGCGCGCTGCCAAAAACCTGGGGCTCGCCGACCATGGCGCCGCATTGCGCCGACGAGGTGAAATACGGAATCGTCGATCAGGTGGTGAAACACTTCGAGACGGCCAAGGTGAAAGGCGAGAAGGTCGCGGGCCAGCCGATCCGCGATCTTGTCACCGTCAACGGCGTCCGCGTCACTGTCGAAGACGGGACCTGGGGCCTGGTGCGGGCGTCATCCAACAAGCCGGAACTGGTTGTCGTCGTTGAAAGCCCGGTGTCGGAAGCGCGCATGCGCGACATGTTCAAGGCCGTCGACGCCGTACTGCGCACCCATCCCGAAGTCGGCGAATACAACCAGACGATTTGACTTTCGTGATGGCCAGACAAGCCCGCCATGACGGGCTAGTTAGCTGCAAAGCGGCTGGCGCACTCATCCTAGTTTAGCTACCATCACCTCCAGACCGGCCATTAAGGCTGGCGGCGGCTGAACCGCTTTTGGGGGGAAATCACATGGCGACTTCGGTGAATGCGGGCGCGCGTCTCGACCGGCTGCCCATCAGCTCATTCCATTATCGCATCTTCTGGCTGATCGGCGCCGGCATGTTTTTCGACGGCTACGATCTCTATGTCGCCGGCAGCGTGCTTGCCTCCACCGTGCAGACCAAATTCTCGACGGTGCCGCAAAACCTGCAATTCCTGTCGCTGACCTTTGTCGGCATGACCATCGGCGCCCTGGTCACCGGCTTTCTCGGCGATCGCTTCGGCCGCCGCTTCACCTATCAGGTCAATCTGCTGATCTTCGGCCTCGCCTCGCTCGCGGCAGCCTTCGCGCAAAACATGGAGCAACTCATCGTCTGCCGCTTCGTGCAGGGGCTGGGTCTCGGCGCGGAGATCGTGGTCGGCTACTCGACTCTGACCGAATTCGTCCCGCCGAAATCGCGCGGTCGATGGCTGTCCTTCATGGTGTTCCTGGTGGTGGCGGGGTTCCCGGCCACGTCGCTGCTCGGCTACCTGATCATTCCCACCTGGGGATGGCGGCCGATGTTCGTCATTGCCGGCGTCGGCTCGCTGATCGTCTGGTACCTGCGCAAGAACCTTCCGGAATCGCCGCGCTGGCTTGAGGCCAAGGGCCGCAACGCCGAGGCGGAAGCCTTGATGCAGTCGATTGAAGCGGAAGTGGCCGCCTCGGTCGGGCCGCTGCCGCCTGCGGGCGTGCCGGCATCGGTACCCCTGGTGGACGCCACCGCCATGCTGCGGCCGCCGATCCTGCAGCGCATGCTGGTCGGGTCGTGGGTCCTGATCACCATCAACACGCTGATCTTCGGCTTTGTGATTTTCCTGCCGCAGTTCTTCCTGCGTCAGGGGCTCACCATCGCCAATTCGCTCGCCTATACGCTGGTGCTGTCGGGCGGCTCGCTGTTTGGCTGCGCGCTTGGCGCCTATTTGTCCGATTATATCGGCCGCCGCTGGAGCATCATCGGCGCCTCCATCGTCACCATCGTTTTCGGCTGGCTCTATGCCAGCTTCAACGCCGCGTCCGATCCGGCCATCGTGTTAAGCGTCGGCTTCGTGCTGATTGTCGCCATCTATGTGCAAACCGCGCTGCTGTTTGGCGTCTACACGCCGGAACTGTTCCCGACGGAAATCCGGCTGCGCGCCAACGGCATCTGCAATACGCTCGGCCGCGGCGCCACCGTGGTCTCGCCCTTCATCGTCGGCGCGCTGATGCAGTCTTATCAACTGCCCGGCGTGATGACCTTCATGGTTGTGCTGGTGCTGATCCAGATCGTCGTGGTCTGGGCCTGGGGCGTCGAACCGGCGAAACGAGCCTTGGAGGATGTCGCGGTGGCTGCCGCCTAGCTCTGCCTACGCGTTCGCTTCCTTGTGCTCCGCGCGGAATTTATGCGCCGGGTAGACGCCGAGGATTTTGACCTCGGAGAAAAACGCCAGCTCTTCCAGCGCCAGCTTGAGCTTGGCGTCGTCGGGATGGCCGTCGACATCGGCATAGAACTGCGTGGCGAAGAAATTGCCGCCGACCATGTAGCTTTCCAGCTTGGTCATGTTGACGCCGTTGGTGGCGAAACCGCCGAGCGCCTTGTAAAGCGCGGCCGGAATATTGCGTACCTGGAAGATGAAAGTGGTGATGACCGGGGCGCTGCCGTCCGGCGCGCGCTTGTCTTCCTTCGACAGCACGATGAAGCGCGTGGTCGAATGCGACTCGTCTTCGACGTCTTCGGCGAGGATATCGAGGCCGTAGATCTTGGCGGCGAGGCGCGAGGCGATGGCGGCGCGGGTCTTGTCGCCGCGCTCGGCGACTTCGCGCGCGGAGCCCGCGGTGTCGGCGGCGACGACCGGCTTTAAGCCCAGCTTGCGGATGATGTTGCGGCACTGGCCGAGCGCCATGATGTGGCTCTCCACCGTCTTGACGGTGTTGAGCGTCGCGCCCTTCGGCGCCATCAGCTGGTTGCGGATCGGCAAGAACCATTCGGCGACGATATGCAGCCCCGAGGTCGGCATCAGGTGGTGGATGTCGGCGACACGGCCGGCGAGCGAATTCTCGATCGGGATCATGCCGAGCTCGGCGTCTCCGGAATCGATCGCGGCAAAGGCGTCCTCGAACGTGGCGCAGGGCAGCGGCTCGTGATCGGGATAAGCCTCGCGGCAAGCGAGGTCTGAATTTGCGCCCGGCTCCCCCTGAAACGCGATCTTTTTTTGCTTTGCCATGGCGTTCGTTACGCGGTTCGGATTGGACAAGTCAACGATCCTTCAACCCTCCCCCTTGTGGGGAGGGTGGCGAGCGACTCTTGTCGCGAGCCGGGTGGGGAATAGCCTAAGACCCCACCCTGCTGCTCGCTTTGCTCGCAGCTTCCCTCCCCACAAGGGGGAGGGATAAGCAAAGCCAACGCTCCGCCTGCCCTGTTATTAGCGGCGCGGGCGCGCCGTCCTCTGTCTTTGCTCCGCGGACCAAAGCCCGAGGGAGCGGAGCGCCGCGAGGCGCACCAACATTT
>JAXDOS010000169.1:0-4836 GCA_034668785.1 Alphaproteobacteria bacterium | reverse complement strand
TCCGCACACTCAAGCGGCGTCAGGGACAACCCGGTTGCGGCCGTCGCGCTTAGCGCGGTAGAGGGCCTGATCCGCGCGCTTGAGAATTTTCGCCGCACTATCGTCAGTTCCAAGCGCGGAAATGCCTGCCGAGATGGTGACCTCCAATTCGCTTGAGCCTTGCTGAATTGGGAAAGGTTCGGTCGCAATTCGTCGGCGCAGGCGCTCCGCGACCATCGTGGCGACCGCCATATCGGTCTCAGGCATCACAATGACGAATTCCTCGCCGCCATAGCGGCAGGCGAGATCGATGCCGCGTATCGACTTGCGGATGCGAACCGAGAATTCACGCAGCACGTCGTCGCCCGCGTCGTGCCCATGCGTGTCGTTGATCGCTTTGAAATAATCGATGTCGAGGATCAAGACCGTGAGCGGCTTGCCGCGCGATGCCGCCTGCTCAACAAGGCTTCCGAGATGGCTTTCCATATAACGGCGATTGTACAGGCCGGTCAGCGGATCGGTGATCGCCATTTCAATCGAAAGCTGGACGTTGTCGCGGAGCCGTTCCGTATAGCGCTTCTTGCGGATTTGCGTGCGAACACGGGCGAGCAATTCGTTCTTGTCGACCGGCCGCAAGAGGAAATCGTTGACGCCGATCTCCAAGCCGCGAACCAGCCGCGCATTGTTCTCGCCCTCGGAGATGGCGAGCATCGGAAGGTTGCGCGTGCGCTCGAGCGACCGTACTTGACTGCATAACCGCAACCCGTCGAAATTCTCCAAGCCGAGCGAAATGATCAGAAGATCATAATTTCCTTCGGCGGCGTGGATGACCGCTTCGTTGGGATCGATCTTCACATCGATCACGTGCTCGCCCTTGAGCATGGCGCTAAGCCGCTCGGAGGATGCCGCCCTGTCATCGATCAGAAGGATGCGGCCGTTGCGGCCAGTTTCCGCAATAGCCTCTCGCTCCGGACTCTGAATCCCGATCTCCCGTGAGGTCACCGCGCGCATGCGCAACTCGTCGGTCATCATCTTGAGCCTGGCGAGGGACCGCACGCGGGCGACCAGCGCCACGTCGGACACCGGCTTGGTCAGGAAATCATCAGCGCCGACTTCGAGCCCACGCACGCGGTCCGAGGGCTGATCGAGCGCAGTCACCATGATCACCGGCAGGTGATGCGTTAATGGATTGGTCTTGATCTGGCGGCACACCTCGAAGCCGTCCATCCCCGGCATCATTACGTCGAGCAGCACCACGTCGCACTCGGAGCGCTCGCAGATCGCCAGCGCATCGCGGCCGTTCATCGCGGTCGTGACGTCGAAATATTCCGCCGAAAGGCGTGCTTCCAACAGCTTCACGTTGGCCGGTACGTCATCGACGACGAGAACACGCGCGGTCATCGGCGATACCTCTCAGGCACTTCCGAGAAAATGACGGATGGTCTCGATGAACTTAGCCACCGAGATCGGCTTCGACAGATAGGCTTCACAACCGCCTTCACGTATGCGCTCCTCATCGCCCTTCATGGCGAACGCGGTCACCGCGACCACGGGTATGCTCTTGAGTTCCTGATCGTCCTTCAGCCATTTGGTCACTTCGAGGCCGGAGACCTCCGGAAGCTGGATATCCATCAGGATCAGGTCCGGACGGTGTTTCCTCGCCAGATCGAGAGCCTCGATGCCGTTGCGCGTGCCGACGGTCTGGTAGCCATGCGCTTCCAACAGATCGTGAAAGAGCTTCATATTGAGCTCATTGTCCTCCACGATCATGACGGTCTTGGCCATTCCTCGCCTTCCGGCTATCCCTGCCGTCCTGGGGCGGGGCGCCGGATGACATCGCCGGCAGACGCGCAGTCGGACATGATCGTTCAAGCTAGCGATGATTTGTTACGGAAACGCAAACGAATGCCGATTTTAAGGCAACTTCCGGTCACGGCTGAAACAGCGGAAATGCTGGCCGTTCAAGCCCTTACATTCATCGCCCAAGATGAAGAGCGGCTTGGCCGCTTCCTTTCGGTTACCGGAATAGGCCCCGCCGAGATTCGGGATGCCGCGCGCGAAGCGAATTTTCTGGCCGGCGTTCTCGACCATATTGCGGGCGACGAGAGGCTGCTTCTGGCCTTCGCCGAGCAGGCGGGGATCAATCCGGCCGAGATTCCGCGTGCTCGCACCGCTCTAGAGGCGCGCTCCGCACGCAAGGCGCCCTGATGCCCGGCTTTTGCCGCGATTGCCTTGCCGACATACCGGAACGTAGCGGCCGTTGTCCGCGCTGCGGCTCTCCACGGATGCTGCACCACCCTGAACTCGATACGCTTTCGGTCGCGCACGTCGACTGCGACGCCTTCTATGCCACCATCGAGAAGCGCGACAATCCCGCCCTCGCCGATCAGCCCGTTATCGTTGGCGGCGGGCGACGTGGCGTCGTGGCGGCCTGCTGTTACATTTCGCGCACTTTCGGTGTGCGGTCCGCGATGCCAATGTTTGAGGCGAGGCGGCTATGCCCGTCCGCTATCGTTGTCCCGCCCGACATGGCAAAATATTCCGACGTCGGCCGCAGGGTGCGGCAGGCAATGCTGGAACTTACGCCTCTCGTCGAACCGCTATCGATCGACGAAGCCTTCCTTGACCTTTCCGGCACCGCGCGGTTGCATCGATTATCGCCGGCGAAAACGCTCGCACGCTTTGCCGCTCAGATCGAAAGCCGGCTCGGCATCACCGTCTCCATCGGGCTTTCCTGCAACAAATTCCTGGCGAAGATCGCTTCCGACATGGACAAGCCGCGCGGCTTCGCCGTGCTTGGCGCCGGTGAGGCTCCCATTTTCCTCGCATCAAAGCCGGTCAACTTCATCTTCGGCGTCGGCAAGGCGATGCAGACGCGTCTTGCGCGTGAAGGCTTGCGCACCATCGCCGACCTGCAACGGGCGGACGAAACCACGTTGATGCGCCAGTTTGGCGCGGAGGGCTTACGTCTGGCCCGCCTGTCGCGCGGCATCGATGCGCGCGTCGTCAAGGCAGATCGTGAAACCAAGAGCATCTCCGCCGAGACGACTTTTGAGCGAGACATTGGCACATTCCGCGTCCTCGAGCGCCGTTTATGGATGCTTGCGGAACGTGTGTCGACGCGCCTCAAGGCGAAGGAACTCGCTGGATCGACAGTTACCCTCAAGCTGAAGACAGCGGATTTCAAATTGCGGACGCGGGCGCGATCTCTGGGCGATCCAACCCAGCTTGCTGCCCGGATTTTTGCGGCTGGGCGCGATCTTCTTGGCGGGGAAGTCGGCGCCACGAAATTTAGACTGATTGGCCTCGGTGTATCGGCGCTGACGGCATCGGATGGTGCCGATCCCGCCGACCTCGTCGATCATCGCACGGCGGAAGCCGAACGTGCGGTCGATCGGGTGCGTAAGCGCTTTGGACATGCCGCCTTGGTCAAGGGACTGGCTTTTGAAGCGGACCACGATTGAGGAGCCGCCGACCGGGCAGTCTCGCGGATTATTGCAAGCAAATCACTGGCAGGGCTTGGTGTCCTTGACCTCTAGTGTTGTCATGTCGCCCTTGATGACGAAGTCATTATAATCCAGCAGCAGCGCACGCGAGATCCCGTTTTCATAGAGTTCAAAGGTGATCGAATAGGAAGGTGTCTGTTCGCCGTCCTTTGCGACCTTGTCGAAATAGCTGATGGTCACCGGCCAGCGCAGGAGACCGGCGAGCGCGGCTTGGCCGGCCGCTGCGTCGGTCGGGACGCGCTGCTCCGGCGCGATCGGGCGGCCAATAACTGTGAGGGTGTTGTAGACCTTTTGCCCGTTTTCGGAGCCGTCATAGACCGGAAGTTCCAGAAGCGTCTTGCCGTCCCGCGCAGCGGCAATGATGCGCCGCAAGTGCTCGCTCGGAAACACCATTCCGGCGTCGATGTCGAATTTTTTTGTCTCTGGTTTGGTCAAGTTCACCGCGACACTGCCGCTGCCGCGCCGGGCTTGACCGTCCACTGAATCGACCGGCTTTCGATTGAGCAGATTTTCCGAGTTGAAACGGAAGCTGGTGGCAGCTCCATCTTCCCAGGTGGTCGCGCGTAGATCGCTGAGCGCCGCCTTGCCTTCACCGTTGTTAAGTTCCGAGACCTGACGGAATTCTAACGCATAGCCTTCGCAGGAATTCCCGGAAAAATCGTATAAAATGCGTCCGCTCACCGCTTCGAGGGAGCGATCGTTCCGCGATTGCGTAAGCTTGAGGTCATATACCGCGCGATGAGGCGCAAGCTTGATCGCAGCGGCCTCGGTCTCGGCAAAAGCCGCGTGTCCCGCGCCGCCAACGGCGAGCGCCAGGATGGCCGCTGGAATGATGCGTATGGCGGGGCCAAGAAATCTCACGAACTTAAACTCCGAGTCTGTCTCGCCTTAAACATAGGCAACTCACCCGATGGCCGCAACCGGCCGTGTATGCTTGCATGAGATCGCCTGATCGGCGAAGACAGAGGGCGCTTGCGGCCGCCTCTGAGAAGACGGCACGCGAAAGTGTGGCAGGAGGAACGCATGGCCGGGACTGTAGAAAAGAAACTCGCGGACCTTGGGATCGTGCTACATGCGGCCGCCTCCCCCATTGCCAATTATGTCGGCTTTGTGCGCACCGGTAATTTCCTTGTCGTTTCCGGCCAGCTTTGCTTGGACGCCGACGGCAAGCTCCTCGCCAAGGGCAAGCTCGGCGCGGAAGTTTCCATCGAACAGGGGCAAAAGGCGGCGCAAGCCTGCGCCATCAATCTTCTAGGGCAGTTGAAGGCCGCGCTGGGCGATCTCGACAAGGTCAGCCGTGTCGTGCGTCTTGGCGGCTTCATCAACTCCGCACCTAATTTCATCGACGGGC
>JAXDOS010000168.1:0-13660 GCA_034668785.1 Alphaproteobacteria bacterium | reverse complement strand
ACCGCTGAAGGCATCTAAGCGGGAAACCCACCTCAAAACGAGTTCTCCCTTGAGAGCCGTGGTAGACCACCACGTTGATAGGCCGGGTGTGTAAGCGCGGCAACGCGTTCAGCTTACCGGTACTAATCGCTCGATCGGCTTGATTGCTCTTGTCTTCAATGCCCATCAAACAGACAGACAGCTTGCTTCATTCCGTTTTTCGCCGGCCTGGTGGTTTCAGCGAGGAGCCTGTACCCGATCCCATCCCGAACTCGGCCGTAAAACTCCTCAGCGCCAATGGTAGTTCGTCTCAAGACGCGCGAGAGTAGGTCGCTGCCAGGCCTGCCAAAAACGGAAAATCCTCTTCACGATATCAACTCCTTAACAACCGCCAGCAATGGCGGTTGTTTTGTTTGTGGAGCTGCCCTCCGCAAACACGAAGCCGCCGCGGCACAACCGCGGCGGCTTTTTTTTATTTCCGAAGCCAATTTTCTGCTGCCGGGACTTCGTATCCATCCGGCGAAGGCCCATCAGGTGCTCCTCCGGCGACTCAACTTCGGCCCGCCCAACCACGGCAGACTGGCTGGAGGATCAGAGTCGGCGCTCCATGATGATGGTCCGCTCGGCTCCATGATAGCTGTCGCGAACGGTGACAAAACCCATCTTCGCGTAGAAGAGCTCAGCGGTTATCGTTGAGGGTACGGAAAGCGTCGTTATGCCCTTCACACGCGCGCGGTATTCTAGCTCGTGCATGAGCCTTCTGCCGATTCCTCTGTTTTGGACATCCGGCGCGACGAACACTGTCCGAATGACATCACCATCGAGACCGGCTGTTCCTACAATCCGCCGACCAAGTCGGGCGACGACAACATCGCGCTTGTTCAGCAGTGCCAGAATATGCATCGGCGAGAAGTTTTGAGCTACCCGCTCGATAATGTTCGAAGTGTAGTCCTTGGCATTCGATGTACGGAGTGAATCCAGAATCACCATGCTAATGCCTTCGGCGTCTGCTGCTGTGGCGGAGCAGATCTCCGGATCGGACACGTCCGTGCGCACTTCTCTGTTCACGTTGCCAGTATGGCGGGATAGGTTCTCCAGTTCTAGGGGCAGTAGCTCGTGGATGCGCTTTGCCGGGTGATGTGGCAACCGAGCGAGCACATCGGGCGGCTTTTTTCGTCTTTGGTCACCCTCACCTTCCTTTCCCATCTCTCGGCCGGAAGAGTTCGCTCTTTCGTTGTGCCCTGACATTCTTACGCTTGCATCTTACGCTTGCATTGAGTGTCCTTAATCGTACACACTGCCGAACTAACAGTCGTTCCCCGTTTAATTTCTATCCACGGGTGCGGTCACGTTGAGTGTCTAGGACCGGCCGGCCGGCCGGCCGCCTGCCTCGGCCGCTTTTGAGACAGTCTTTGCCACTCTGGCGCGCCTCGGCGAAAGGACAATGCCACCATGAGTTTATTCACGGACGGCTTGGAATTCATCGGAACCAACGTCGCCAAGGGCGCTCTCAGCTGGGTTGGAGGAGACATCGCCGGCTGGGTTCTCGGCGACATTTCCGGCACCAATGGGCCGAGCAATCAGGATGTGCTCGATGCGGTCGACAAACTCGGCCAGCAATTGACCGGCATCGAAGCTACCTTGGCGTCGTTGGAAGACGAGATCAACACCAACTTTGACGAGATCCAGCAGGAACTCATCAAGATAAACCAGGAGGCGCTCTACATCGCCTGGCAAGCTGTCAACAATCAGATCGTGGTGTACATGAACCAGATCAACACGCAATATTCCACCTTCGTGGAGTATGCGGCAGCTGCCAAGAGCACCAGTCAGCAGGAAGTGCAGGCCCTGGTGCAGCAAATCCAGGATACCAACACCGGTGCCAAGGTTTCGCTAAACGGAATCAACGCATTCGTGCTTGGCGGTGGTCAGCAAAAGAGCGTTCTCGAGCTATGGCGCGAAATGGTCGCGCCTCTCGTCGGCAACAATATCATGACCTTCGGCGATGCCGCGGAGGCTTTGACGAATTACTATTCGAGCATCGTGTACGCGCAGATGCGCGCCATCAATCTTATCGTCGAATCGTATAACCAGCAGAACAACAATGCCGTTTCGCAACAGGAGTATACAGCGTATCGCGCGCTGATGACCAGGCAAGAGCTGCCGTTCATGCAAGCGTTGGAAGAACTGACCTGCGACGCCATGCAGCAAGGGGGCTGCTGGCTGCAAAGTCAAACAAACACTTCTCTTGCAACCGCCGAATATGTCGACGTCGCGCAAGCCATGTGGGCCGGCGGCGGCTACGTGGCGCATTATCAGCCGACGCTATGGCGATACCAAGCCGAGCAACTCGC
Organism: Alphaproteobacteria bacterium; assembly: GCA_034668785.1. Classification (GTDB taxonomy): domain Bacteria; phylum Pseudomonadota; class Alphaproteobacteria; order Rhizobiales; family Xanthobacteraceae; genus CANKHA01. Next base: position 11,327 of record JAXDOS010000168.1, on the reverse strand, counting down.
GGCCGCCGCGCAGGCGATGCAAGCTGGCGACCGGCGCATCGTCGTCTGCATGATTTTCGACAACTATGCAACGTCAAACTATGTGCCGTACCAGGACTACACGCAGCTCGCGATTCAAATCGTGCAGCCCGCGTCCCGGGCAACAGAATCGTCTACAGCCCGTCGTCGGCATCACCGGCGTCACCTCGGCGCTCCGCCGCCGGTTAGTCCTGATTCGACAGTTACAGTCATGTCCGAAGCGCAATATCAGCTTCCGCAATTCAGTCCCACCGGTTCGACCAAACGTCTGATCAGACGAAACGTTTTCACGAAGGCCATCAGCAGCGATGGATTTTATCAGCTGGTCGATCTGAACGACCAATATCCAACCATCGTCGGCTCACACCAGTCGTCTGTCTACTTCATGAATCCTGACAAATACCTGTCCTACTTCATGTATGTGGATGGCACGCATCCGTTCGATTACATGGACTTTGGCATTTACGTCGATCCGAATAATTGGCTTGCGGACAACCCTTTCGCCGTTGGCGGTTAGCCGCCGCGGCCCATGATCCTTCCGCCGAGATACACGGCATGAAGGATGCACTCTGCCGCCCCGAGTTGCTGGTGGTCGGGCTGGCCTTGCAAGGCTCGGGCTTTACTCGGGTCATGAAGGCACTTGCCGCGGGTCTGTGCCAAAAATATCAAGTTCATTGGTTCGGCCTCGGTGAAATGAACGGGGCCGTGAGAACGTCGCAGGTGCCAGGTGTCACGCTGCACTATTGCCCATTTAAACCGCACTTCCCGCAAACCGGCACGGCCTTGCGCGCGCTCGTTTCAGAAATCCAGCCGGCGATTGTTCTTTTGCTTGGTCAGCCGCTATGGCTTTCGCCGCTGCTTCAGGTGCTACGTGCCGCTAGGCCCTCATGCCGGCTCGTTTTATACGCGCCAATCGAAGGAACGCTCGCCAACCCCGATTGGCTGAAGCCGCTCGCTCTTTTGGATGACTGCATTCTGTATACCGAGCATGCGCGGCAGAGTGTGCTAGCCCTGATCGCGGCCTGTCCTGGCAACAGGCGTGTGTCACCAATGCCCAAATTGCACGTGCTGCCCCACGGGATTGATACCACGATGTTCCGTCCTATGGCAGTCGTTGGCGACGCGACCTGCCGCCGGGAAATCCGTCAGAATCTATTCCCGCACCGCCCGGAATTGGTCGATGGCTTCCTCGTTCTCAATGCCAATTTTCCTTATCCCCGAAAGCGGCTCGATCTCACCATTCGCGGCTTTGCGGCCTTCGCGGCGGGGGCATCGTCGGATGTGTATCTTTGCCTGCATCAGGTGCGGATCGACCGCTATACGCGCAGCCAAATCGAGCGCCTGGCCCGGGAGGCGGGGATTGCGGAGCGGCTCCTGCTCAACGTGTTGAACCCGGAAGGACAGGCTATCGCCGACGAGCGGCTCAACCTGCTTTACAACGCTTGCGACATCGGCCTTACCACGGCAATGGGCGAGGCCTGGGGTCTGACGAGCTTCGAACACGGTGCGACCGGCGCGGCGCAGATCGTGCCCGAGCATACGTCGTTCGTCGAGAACTGGGATGGTGCGGCGGAGTTCATGCCTACGTCCGCGACGCAGCATCTCTTCTACGAATATGCCGACATGCACACGGTAGAGCCGACAGAAGTCGCGCGGGCGTTGGAGCGCCTGTACCGCAATCCTGCGTTACGCCGCGCGCGCGCGTGCGCGGCGTTTGCGAACGCCAACGCACCCCGCTACCGGTGGGGGAATGTGGCCCAGCAATTGGACCGCATCTTGGTCGCACCGTGACTGGCAATGTACATCAGAGCGTTCATGCTTTCAGGGCGGCTGCTCCCTCGCGGCAGAGAGGCGTGCGATGGTAGGCTTAGAGCGCTCGGAAATCGCTCGACGAGTGCAATGGCATAAGCCTGCCTGACTGCGAGGCCTACAAGCCGAGCTTCGGCCGCCAGAGATGGCGGCTGTTTTGTTTGTGGATCTGCCCTCCGCAAACACGAAGCCGCCGCGGCAAACCGCGGCGGCTTTTTTATTTATACGTTTTGATGCTTGCCGACCCGCGCAGTTATTTACTTCGCTGCCGGAGTTTCCTTCAGCGACTCCTTGAGCAACGCGATGATTTCGGGGCTCTGATTAAGAGCGGCCTTCACCTGCTTCAGGACGTCGTCGCCGTAACCCGGCTCCACCGGCCGCTCCATCTTCTCGGCCTTGGCCTGGAGCTCCTTATCTTCCATCGCTTTGCGATAGGCGTCGCGAAGCGCGTCCAACTGTTCCTTGGGAATGCCCGGAGGCCCGGCAGTCAAACGCGCGATATCGCCCTGCGCCTGAATCAATGCGATGAACTGCTTTGCTGTCGGCTCCGTCACGAAGCTGCTCAGTTGCGGCACGTCCTTATCGTTGCCGCCGATCTGAGCGATGTAACGCCCATATCCATTCTTGATGAATGGATCGAACGAGGAGCGCGAGCCCATGCCGCCGATCACTTCGCCGCGCCGCATTGCCAGCGTATCGTCGTTGCCGTTATAGCCGGTCAATATTTTGATCGGCAGCTTCAGCACCTTCATCAGCATGTGGATTTCGTTGTAGTTGGCGCTGCCCGGGCCGGAGGTGGCGAAATTCACCGGTTCCTTCTGCGCCTTCAGATCCGCCCAGGTCTTGATCGGCGATTGCTCGGCGATCGCGAAAACCCGCGGCTCCGTGCTGGCCTTGCCAACCCATGACATTTTCGTCAGGTCGAATTTGGAATTCTCATGACCGATCAGCTGATTGTAGATCAGCCCGGTGTTGAAGGTGCCGATGGTCAGGCCGTCCGGCCTCGCCGCATAGATCGCGTTGGTGCCGATCAGGTGACCGGCGCCGGGCATGTTCTTTACGACGAAGGTGGAGCCGGGCAGATACTTCTGCATGTACTCCGATATCAGCCGGCCATACAGGTCATAGCCGCCGCCCGGAGAAGTGGCGACGATGTAAATGACCGTCTTTCCCTTGTAGAAGTCAGCGCCGCTCTGAGCAAAGGAAGCCGAGGTCGCGAGGGCCAAAGCGAGAAAGGCTCCCAGCGACCAGGAAATTCCGCGACCCCATCTGCACATCACGTTCACCTCATGGAACTTCGAGACGCGGAGGTTTACTTCTTCTTCTCCGCTTCCAGAGCCTGCCTAAGCAGATCGGTTGTCTCCGGCGTCTGATTCATTGCTTCCTTGATCTTCTTCAGCACGTCGTCGCCATAGAGAGGCTCAATCGGAATGCCAAGTTTCTTGGCTTTCTCCAGAAGCTCTTTGTCTTCCAACGCCGCGCGATAGGCGGCGCGAAGCGCGTCCAGTTGTTCCTTTGGAATACCGGGAGGGCCGGCCGTCAGCCGAGCAATATCGCCCTGCGACTGCACCAACGCGACGAGGGCTTTTCCCTTCGGGTCGGTGACCTGCGGTGCAAGTTGCGGCACGTCCGTCTCGTTGCCGCCGATTTGGGCGATGAAGCGGCCATAGCCATTGGCGATGAACGGCTCCCAGGAGGAGCGTGAAGCGATCGATCCGACAACCTCGCTGCGGCGCATCGCCAGTTGATCGTCGCTGCCGTTATACCCGGTCAGAATCTTGATGGGCAACTTCAGCGCACTGGTCAGTACGGTGGTCTCGACATAGGAAGCGCTCCCAAGACCTGCCGTCGAAAAATTGACCGGATCCTTCTGTGCCACCAGGTCTTTATAAGTTTTGATTGGCGACTGGTTGGCGATTGCGATCACGCGCGGATCCGAGGCGGCCTTGCCGATCCATGACATCTTTTCCAGATCGAACTTTACGCCTTCCTGCTTGACCACTTGATTGTAGATCAAGCCGGTGTTGAAGGTGCCGATGGTCAGGCCGTCCGGCTTCGACGCATAGATTGCGTTCGCGCCGATCAGGTGACCGGCTCCCGGCATGTTCTTCACGACAAAGGTAGAGCCGGGCAGGTGCCTCTGCATGTATTCCGCGACGAGACGCCCGTAGGAGTCATAGCCGCCGCCCGGCGCGGTAGAGACGATGTAGAAGACCGTCTTTCCCTTGTAAAAATCGGCGCCGCTTTGCGCGAGCGTCGGCGACGCAGCCATGATGAGGGCCATGCCGCTGAAGGCAAAGGAAAGATACTTCCGATTTTCAGACATTGATTTTCTCCCGGTACGGGGTCACGTGTGGATAGGATAAGCTTTTACTGCCGCCTTACCTCGCGACCTATTGTCGCCTGATTGGTGCATGCGTTTGTGGATTCCACCAAAGCCCATCAGTTGAAAAGATCGACGAGGTAGTTGGTGATTATTCCCGTGTGCAACACCACACGGAACAGCCGTTCGAAAACGACGTACATGACCGCGGTTACGCCCAGGCCAAGGCCGAGTGAAAAGAGCCAGCTGGATTTGGCCTGAAACCGCAGGAAAACAACGAGGAAAACCGGGATCACCGGCCAAAAGCCGAACAATATGAGGCCGGCAATGAAGGCGAGGAAGTAACTCCACATCACGATTTCCCGGCGGCGCATTTCTTCGGCCGGCATCTCATCGCCTACCCCGGCCATGAACTCGTGCGATATTTGGAAATCCACGCGGCGGCCGACCATGGCTGAAACTCTCTCCTCGGCCTTTTCCGCTTCGCTGCGTGTGTCGACGACTTCGTTTGCCTTGCGGTGCCGTTCCCGTGCATCGAGGAAGAGTTGCACCAGGCCGAGAACGATTGCCGGTATTCCGACGACAAACGGCATGAAGCGGGCACGTGGCGGATAGCCGGCGGCGATCGCAACCAGCACCACAAAAATCGCCAGCATGACCACGGTCATGAACGAGTTGGAATATTTCATGATCGAGGTTCTCATGGAGTTGCCTCCACACCCCGGAAGATTTTCGGTGGCCGCATGCTTTTGTAAATGGCGAAACCGATGGTCGCGACGATAAGTCCGACCAGAAACAGCGAAAGCGGGCGCAGGAAGAATTCCAGCCCCCAAAGATCCAGCGCCTTATGCAGGGATTCCTCAGCGATCTTGCCGAGCACCAGCCCGATGACGAAGGGGGCGCGGGGCCAGCCTGCGCGCAGCAAGCCGTAGCCGATGACGCTCAAGGCCACGAGGATGACGAGGTTTTCCCATTGGCCTTCGTTGATGTAGGAGCCGAGCGCTACCAACACGACGATAAACGGGACCAAGATGGCGCCGTTGATGAATGTGAGCATCGCAACCCAGCGGCAGATAAACAAAAGAAACGTGACCGCGATCAAGTTGCCGACGACGAGGGCCCAAATCAAAGTCCAGACCAGATCGAGATGTTCGGTAATCATCTTCGGTCCGGGCTGGATGCCGAGGATCAGGAAAGCTCCCATCAGCACGGCCATGCCCGAACTGCCGGGAATGCCGAAGAACAGCGTCGGCAGCAGCGAGCCGCCTTCGCGGGCGTTGCTGCCTGTTTCCGGGGCAATGACGCCTTCCACGGCGCCCTTGCCGAACCGTTCCGGTGTTTTCGAAGTCTGCACGGCGTGGCCGTAGCAGAACCATGCGGCGGCGGAACTGCCCAGTCCCGGGATCATGCCGATGACGGCGCCGATAATCGACGTGCGCACCGCCAGCCACCAGTGCCGCGGCACTTCGAGCACGCCGTCGAAGAGCTGGCGATAGGAGTATCTCGCGCCTTCGACCGAGATGGCCGAAATCGAGCCGCCCTTGACGCCGAGCGCGATCATCTCCGGCACCGCGAACAGCGCCAACACCGCCGTCACCAGGCTTAGCCCGTCCCACAGGAACAGATAGTCGCCGGCGAAGCGCGGCGTCCCGGTCTGCGGGTCCATGCCGACAGTAGCGAGGATCATTCCATAGAAGCCGACCATCAGCCCTTTGAAGATGTTTCCCTTGCCGGAAATGAAAGCGATGAAGGTGATGCCGAGCATCGCGAGCAGGAAAAACTCCGCCGGGCTGAAAGCCAATACGATCGGCTCCAGGATCGGGATCATGATCGCGAATACAATCGCGCCGATGATGCCGCCGACGCCGGAGGCAGTAATGCTGGCGCCGAGCGCGCGGCCAGCTTCGCCCTTCTTGGCCATGGGATAGCCGTCGAGAATGGTGGCGGCATCGTCACCGTCGCCGGGAACGCCAAACATGATGCTGGAGATTTGCCCGCTGGTGCCATTCACCGCATGCATCGTGAGCAGGAACACGGCCCCCGAGACCATATCCATTCCAAATACAAACGGAATTGCGAGTGCGATTGATAGCCTGCCCCCGATGCCGGGGGTTATCCCCACGATCAGCCCGAGAAACACGCCAATCAACATCAACCCCATGATGTGGGGCGACGTCAGCATCGCGTAAAGCGAGCTGAACATAATTTCAATCATGACCTACTCGAACGTCCTCTTTACTATCGATTAGCCGCCCGCCATCGGATTCCGCTGCGCCGACGACATCGTTTAGCTTGTCTTGCCGTGTACGCATAGGGCAAAGCTTGGTCCGTTGTGAAGTAGCTAAGCTTCTATGCCACAGCGATTTTTTGCCTCTCGCGATGCGGCAGTGCGGCAGCCATAAGAAGCAAAATAATGCACTGTCACGGTGAAGCAGAGGGATGGCAAAAGCTCGATTGGCCGCCCTTCCCAACCGGGGATACGACTGCTACATAACCGGCACGGCGCGGGACTGGTCCCGCGCTTCCCATTTCCGCGGGGTGGAGCAGCCCGGTAGCTCGTCAGGCTCATAACCTGAAGGTCGTAGGTTCAAATCCTACCCCCGCAACCAAATACGCCTGCTAGCTCATATGGTTAGCAGGCGTTTTGCTTTTGCGGTCTGGTCCGGTCCAATGCTGAAACGAGATGGTAAATTCGAGCAGATCCCGGCTGTTGACGTACCTTAATCGTCCTTGTCGGCTACCGGTCCGCGCACGAGGTCGATGATTTCGATGACGTTCCGGTCCGGGTCATGGAAATAGGCGCTGCGGCCCTGAAACGTGCCCTTCTTCCGGTCCTCTTCCTTGACGATTTGAATGCCTCTGGAGGCCAGGAATTTTTTCGCCCGGTCATATTCTTCCGCCGTCACCCGGAAGGCGTGGTGGATTTCATGAGCATTGCCGCGGTTCGGCTCGATGGGATTTTCCGAATAGGTGAGGACAAGACAATCCTCGCCCGCGCGCATGAACACCATGTGATCGTTGCGCCGCAGCTACTCCAATCCGAGAACCTCGGTGTAGAATTTTTCCGAGCGGTCGAGGTCTTTCACCGGAATGGTGAAATGCAGAACGCCTTCCGTCTTCAGCATTGCTTTCTCGCTACTGTTTGATCGTAATCCTTCTATAGCTCCGGCGGGATGACGGCTTCAACCTTAGTCTAAATAACGGCGCGATGACGCGGTTCGACTTCAAGCGTAATCCTGCTGCGGCAAGCTATGCATGAGTGGTCCGCGATGGCGCGACGTTTGGTCGCGTGATTGTGATTGTTGCATCGCACTGGACGTGAACGGCCATCGAAACCGAAGATCCCCCATCCACAAATTTACCAGACTACGCCTTGCGATTTGAGATTTGTCGCCCGGCCCTCGCGAACCCACTCCGCTGAACAAACTGAATGAAAACGCAATAAGTTTTGCGCTGCAAAATTTATACTGACTTTATGCTCCCCCTCGGTTTGTATAAGGTATGCCAGAGAAAAAAGCGGGAACCGCACATAACAACAAACACGATGGGGAGTGAGATGGCTGCGACCACAACGGTAGAGACTCGTTCCCTGGCGTCCGAAGGGACGCGCTGGGGCCAGCTGATTTTCGGCATCATCTGCATGGTGATGATCGCCAACCTGCAATATGGCTGGACGCTCTTTGTCGGCCCGATCGATCAGAAATTCGGATGGGGCCGTGCGGCGATCCAGGTGGCCTTCACCATCTTCGTGTTAACGGAAACCTGGCTAGTGCCCTTCGAGGGCTACCTGATCGACAGATTCGGTCCCAAGGTCATGGTCTGCGGCAGCGGTTTTCTTGTCGCCATCGCCTGGATCATCAATTCCTACGCCGACTCTCTTTTCCTTCTCTATGTCGGCGCGGCGATCGGCGGCATCGGCGCCGGCGTGATCTACGGCGCTTCCGTCGGCAATGCGTTGAAGTGGTTCCCGGACCGGCGCGGGCTTGCCGCCGGTCTAACCGCGGCGGGTTTTGGCGCCGGCTCGGCGCTGACCGTGATCCCCATCGCCAATATGATCCAGTCGAGCGGCTACCAGTCGGCGTTCTTCTGGTTCGGGATTGGCCAAGGTATCGTCGTCATGCTGGTTGCGTTGCTGTTGCGCGCGCCGGCGGCGGGCGAGGTCGTGGCTCCGGCGGCTCCCGCTGTCCAGCAAACCCGGCGCGATTACGGCCCCGCCGAGGTGCTGAAGACGCCGGTGTTCTACGTCATGTACGCGATGTTCGTCATGGTCGGCGCCGGCGGGTTGATGGCGATCGCGCAGCTCGCGCCCATCGCCAACGATTACAAGATAGCCGGCGTACCCGTCTCGCTCCTAGGACTGACCTTGCCGGCACTCACTTTCGCTTTGACCATCGACCGGGTGCTCAACGGTGTATGCCGCCCGTTCTTTGGCTGGGTCTCCGACCATATCGGCCGTGAGAATACGATGTTCATCGCCTTCTTCGCCGAAGGCATAGGCATCTATGCGCTGCTTTACTTCGCCAACAATCCCGTATTGTTCGTGATCCTGTCCGGCGTGGTGTTCTTTGCCTGGGGCGAGATTTACTCGCTGTTCCCGGCGACCTGCACCGACATCTACGGCAGAAAGTTCGCAACCACGAACTACGGCATGTTGTATACCGCCAAGGGCACGGCGGCGTTGCTCGTGCCGCTGGCGAATGTGCTGACGAGTGCGACCGGAAGCTGGCATGCGGTGTTTTATGTCGCGGCGATCCTCAATATCATCGCCGCGGTCATGGCGCTTATGGTGCTCAAACCCATGCGGCTCAAAACCATGGCGCAAGGCTAGACTCGACGGGACAAAAACCTGTGCCGTCCGTGGCCAAAGCCATGGACGGCATCCAGCTTCACTAAAGTTGTTTGCCGACGAAGACCCGCCGCCGTTTCATGCGTCCAAAGTTCTGGAATACTGTATACCAACATGAGTTCAGGTCCTCGCGTACTCAGTCCCCGCGCTTCTCACCCGGCGGTTTCCGTGGAAGAGATCGTCACGCCGCGCCGGATTCCCACCCGCGTCGAACCCATCACCTCCGACAGCTTCAAGAACAAAGCCTATGCGGCGCTGAAGAACGTCATCGCCTCGATGGACGTCTATCATAGCCGCTCCGACATCCGGCTCGACGAACGGCGGTTGGCGGCAGACTTCGGCATCAGCCGTACGCCGGTGCGCGAGGCGATGGCGCAGCTCGAACGTGACGGCTTCATCCGTTCGGTGCCGCGCCGCGGCATCTATGTGGTGCGCAAGACCAAGCGCGAGGTGATCGAAATGATCACCGCCTGGGCGGCGCTCGAAAGCATGGCGGCGCATCTCATCACCGAGAATGCCAGCGACGAGGAAATCGCCGCGCTGCGGCGTATGTTTGCGACTTTCAACGACGGTCAGGTCGCGGCGCATCTCGATGAATATGCCGAGGTGAATATCGAATTTCACCAAACCATCATCCGCATGAGCCGCAACAGCGTGCTGATCGATTTGGCGGAAAACCTGTTCACCCATATGCGCATGATCCGGCGCAAGACCATCGGCGAGAAGGACCGCGCCGACCGCTCGATCCGCGATCACATGCACATCATCGAAGCGTTGGAAGCGCGCGATACCAACCTCGCGGAGAAACTCGTGCGCGACCATGCGCTCGGTTTGGCCGAGCATGTGGCGAAATACGCGGATTATTTGGATTGAGCGACATGTCACAGATCGAGATGCAAACACAATCGTCATCGCCGGGCTCGACCCGGCGATCCATCTGCTTCGCAAAATGATGGATGCCCGGGTCAAGCCCGGGCATGACGAGTTCAAGTCGAGGAGAAAGCGCCATGTCCAACGCAGCAGTGAAAGAGAAGACAGCCGCTGCAGCCCAAGCAGAGCCGGAGCTGACGGACGGCTTTCATCTCGTCATCGATGCGCTGAAGCTCAATGACCTCAACACGATCTACGGCGTTCCCGGCATTCCGATTACCGATTTCGGGCGCATGGCGCAGGCGGCAGGCATCCGGGTCATTTCGTTCCGGCATGAGCAGAATGCCGGTAACGCAGCGGCTATCGCCGGTTACTTGACGAAAAAACCCGGCGTCTGCCTCACGGTGTCCGCCCCCGGCTTTCTCAACGGTCTCACCGCGCTGGCTAACGCCACCACCAACTGCTTCCCGATGATCCTGATCTCGGGCTCGTCCGAGCGCGAGATCGTCGACCTGCAGCAGGGCGACTATGAAGAGATGGACCAACTCGCCATCGCCAAGCCGCTCTGCAAGGCGGCCTTCCGCGTGCTGCATGCCGCGGACATCGGCATCGGCGTAGCGCGCGCAATCCGCGCCGCCGTGTCGGGGCGTCCGGGGGGCGTCTATCTCGATCTGCCGGCGAAGCTGTTCGGGCAGGTCATGGACGCCGAGAAAGGTCAGAAGTCGTTGGTCAAGGTCATCGACCCGGCGCCGGCGCAGATTCCCGCGCCGGGTGCCGTCAAGCGTGCGCTCGATGTATTGAAGAGCGCCAAGCGCCCCTTGATCATTCTCGGCAAAGGCGCGGCCTACGCCCAGGCCGATGACGATATCCGCGCGCTGGTGGAAAAGACCGGCATTCCTTTCCTGCCGATGAGCATGGCCAAGGGTCTGTTGCCCGACACGCATCCGCAGTGCGCCGGTGCTGCGCGCTCGACCGTATTGCAGCAATCCGACGTGGTCATGCTGATCGGCGCGCGGTTGAACTGGCTGCTGTCGCACGGCAAGGGCAAGACCTGGGGCGAAGCGCCAAAGAAGTTCATCCAGATTGATATCGAGCCGAAGGAGATGGACTCCAACGTCGAGATCGTCGCTCCGGTAGTCGGCGATATCGGCTCCTGCGTTTCGGCCTTTCTTGAAGGGATGGGGAGTAAATGGCCGGCTCCGCCGTCCGACTGGACCAGCGCCGTCAAATCGAAAAAAGACGAGAACATCGCAAAGATGGCGCCGCGGCTGATGAACAACAAGTCGCCGATGGATTTTCATGGCGCGCTCGGCGCCTTGCGTACGGTCATCAAAGAGCGGCCGGACGCCATCCTCGTCAACGAAGGCGCCAACACGCTCGATCTCGCGCGCGGTGTCATCGATATGTATCAGCCGCGCAAGCGCTTGGACGTCGGCACCTGGGGCGTCATGGGCATCGGTA